>NZ_JBYSYV010000039.1:0-11067 GCF_058783805.1 Peribacillus sp. FW305-BF15
CCCAATTGAATATCGAGAAAAGGCCGCAGCTTAAAAAATACTCTTTTTTTATTGTCTACTTGACAGGGTTATGTGCACCCAGCGCCCCCTTTTTACATGAAACAAAAAAGCCGGCTTAAAGGGGATCCCCTTTAAGCCTGGCTTGAACATTTTATTTTTCCATCCATTCGGTATGGAACGTTCCTTCTTTATCAATGCGTTGGTAAGTATGAGCTCCAAAATAGTCACGCTGAGCTTGAATCAGGTTAGCTGGCAGTGTTTCTGTACGATAGCTGTCGAAATAGGCAAGTGCCGATGACAAGCAAGGAACCGGGATTCCGTTCATCACAGCCGTTGATACTACCTCCCGTAAAGCTCCTTGGTAACTTTCGACGATTCCTTGGAAGTAAGGATCTAGAAGAAGATTGTTCAAGTTCGCTTCACGATCGTACGCTTCCTTGATTTTTTGGAGGAATTGTGCACGAATGATACAGCCGCCACGGAAAATCATCGCGATTTCCCCATATTGCAAATTCCAGTCATTTTCTTCTGATGCAGCTTTCATTTGTGCAAATCCTTGTGCATAAGAACAGATTTTGCTCATATAAAGTGCTTTTCGGATACTTTCAATCAAAGCCTTTTTGTCGCCTGTAAATGAATCGGTTTTTGGACCGTGAAGGATTTTACTCGCTTCGACACGCTCGTCCTTGATTGCTGAAATAAACCGGGCAAACACGGATTCCGTAATGATTGGAAGCGGAACACCAAGATCAAGCGCACTTTGACTTGTCCATTTACCTGTACCTTTTTGGCCAGCTTTATCTAAAATGACATCGACCATCGGCTTGCCGGTTTCTTCATCATATTTTTTGAAAATATCAGCAGTAATTTCAATTAAATAGCTATCAAGTTCCCCTTCATTCCATTCAGTAAAGACTTCATGGAATTCTTCAGCAGATAGTCCAAGGAGATTTTTCATAAGGAAATAAGATTCGGAAATCAATTGCATGTCCCCGTATTCAATACCATTATGTACCATTTTAACATAATGACCTGCCCCATCCGGTCCGATATACGTGCAGCAAGCATCACCATCGACCTTAGCTGAAATATCCTTCAAAATCGGTGCAACAAGTTCATATGCTTCTTTTTGACCTCCAGGCATGATGGAAGGACCTGTTAGAGCTCCTTCTTCCCCACCTGACACGCCTGTACCGATGAAATGGATGCCAAGTTTGCTTAACTCCTCATTGCGGCGCTGAGTGTCCTTGAAGAAGGTATTCCCTCCATCAATAACGATATCACCTTTTTCAAGCAATGGTTTTAATTGCTCGATTGTTGCATCCGTTGCCGCTCCGGCTTTAACCATCAATAAAATTTTGCGTGGTGTTTCCAAAGAATTGACGAATTCTTCAAGCGTATAAGCGGCTGTTACGTTTTTGCCTTCCGCTTCCTTCATCATCTCGTCCGTTTTTGATCCTGAGCGATTATATACGGAAATTGAATATCCCCTGCTTTCAATATTAAATGCAAGGTTCTTGCCCATTACGGCTAGTCCGATAACGCCAATCTGCTGTTTTGTCATGATTCATCTTCCCTTCTCTCTATCTTTACACAGCTTGTACGCTATTCTTTGTCAAAAGAAGGATCATTCCTCCTGGATTGCTCAAAGAAATCTTTGCTGAAGCTAGTGTCTGTTCCTATTGAACGTTTTTTCAAGGGTAATCCCTTTTTAATAATATTTTCTCCGTACTTATTTTGCAAGTGTTCCATCGCATCATACAGAGGTTCTTTTTCTGCATCCTCTTGAAAGGAGAAAATATCCAGTTGCTTGAAGGCCGACTCTTTTTCGATGACATCATAGGCTGTGACACCAAGAAGCCTGATTCCTTCCCCATTCCAATTTTTCATGAAGAGATCGATAGCTTCATCCAAAATATCCTTTTTTTCAAAAACTGGATTAGGAACCGTCCTGCTTCTCGTAATTGTCCTGCGGTCTTTGTAACGGATCGTCACACCTATTTTTTGACCAAGGAGGCGTTTATTTCTCAAGCGGACGGCAACTTTCCCGGAAAGCTTTTCCAATACACCGATCAATTCTTTTTGATTGGCGGAGTCATGCGGAAGAGTTGTCGAGTTCCCGATGCTCTTATGCTCAAAAATCGCTTCGGGATCCACTACCCTTGGGTCAATTCCATTAGCCCTATCTTTCAAACGGATGCCATTGATCCCAAGAAGCTGTTTAAGTTGACTATCATTGGCGTGTGCAAGGTCCCTGATCGTCATGATCCCGATAGTTCGAAGCTTTTCCGATGTCTTATCCCCGATGCCATGCATTTCGCCCACTTGTAAAGGCCAGAGCTTTTCCGGAATGTCCCGTTTCCTTAATACGGTGATCCCCATAGGTTTCTTCATATCAGAAGCCGTTTTGGCCAAAAATTTATTAGGGGCAATCCCGATACTGCAAGGGAGATCCATCGTATTAAAAATTCTTTCCTGAATGCTATTGGCTATATCTAAAGGCGAACCCAATTCGGCGCATTCACTGATATCCAGATACCCCTCATCAATCGAAACAGGTTCAACCATCTCTGTATATTGCCTCAAAACATCAAAAATAGCCAGTGATGCCTTTCGATAGCGCTCGAAATTCGGTTTCTGAATGACTAATTGAGGACATAATTTTTTCGCCTGCCAAATCGGCATGGTCGTTTTAACCCCGAACTTCCTCGCCTCATAGCTGCAGGTGACGATTATGCCCCTTCTCTCTTCAACATTGCCTGCAATGGCAAGCGGTTTGCCTTTCAATGAAACATCATATGACATTTCCACTGAAGCATAGAAACTATTCATGTCTACATGGAGAATGACCCTGCCATTTTTGGGATACATGTCCTTCATGTTTGACCGTCACATCCTTGTAAATAAAAAACATTTCTATTATAGTATCCCTATTTATCTTTGGTAACCACGCTGAAAGATGCTTCCACTCCAAGAAAAACAGCCATCATATCATTGATGACTGTACATATATCCTTCAATACTTTGAACATCTTGACCTATTATGGGTGATTATTCCCCTGAAACTTCTTTGATGATAGTGATGACCATTTCAGCTAGCTTCGTTAATTCCTCAACTGGAATTCTTTCATTCGTAGTATGGATATCTTCATAGCCCACTGCGAGATTGACAGTAGGGATGCCAAAGCCTGCAATGACATTTGCATCGCTTCCACCGCCGCTTTTAACCAGCTCGCATGGACGGCCGATTTTCTCTGCTGCCTTTCTTGCGATTTCGACAACATGGTCACCAGCACCATATTTAAAACCAGGATACATGACGGTAACTTCAACTTCAGCACGTCCGCCCATTTCAATGGCTGCAGTCTCGAAAGCCTCTTTCATTTTCGCTACCTGTATTTCCATCTTTTCAGGGATCAAGGATCTTGCTTCTGCAAGGATTTCAACATGGTCACAAACAATATTGGTTTGCTGTCCCCCCTGGAAACGTCCGATATTGGCTGTCGTTTCTTCGTCGATTCTGCCTAATGGCATTCTAGAGATTGCTTTGGCTGCGATCGTAATGGCCGAAACGCCTTTCTCTGGAGCGACACCAGCGTGAGCAGTCTTGCCTAAAATGGTTGCGGACACTTTCGCCTGAGTAGGTGCAGCAACAACCACATTGCCCACTTTTCCATCACTATCAAGTGCAAAACCGAATTTAGCCGTTACAAGGGAGCGATCCAATGCCTTTGCCCCTACCAAACCAGATTCTTCACCGACTGTAATGATGAATTCAATTGTACCATGTTCGATATTCTGTTCTTTCAACACTTTAAGCGTTTCTAACATGACTGCCAATCCAGCTTTGTCATCCGCCCCTAATATGGTCGTTCCGTCTGACACTATGTATCCATCTTTGATGGAAGGCTTGATTCCATTACCCGGTACAACCGTATCCATATGGGAGGTGAAATAAATGGTATCTACGCCTTCTTTCGTTCCTTTTAAAGTACATACTAAATTCCCTGCACCATGACCGGTGACTGCTGTTGTATCATCTTCAAAAACTTCTACACCCAGTGCCCCGAATTTTTCTTTCAGCACTTTGGCGATGGCTGCTTCATTTTTCGTTTCGGAATCGATCTGCACCAATTCCATAAATTCATTAACTAAACGTTCTTCATTAATCATAAAATAAAACCTCCAAAAAAGTTTTCCTCTTCAATTATACTTCTAAAAGCGGCGCCCCGGCAAATAATGTGGCATGCTGGTCCTAAGACCGTTTTAAAAAATGAATGATGACTTATTTCAAAATGGTATCTTCCCCCCTATGGAAAAGAGCCCAAAACAGATCGTTAGGGCTCCTTGCAAAGATTGATCACAACGGGATATTACCGTGTTTTTTCCATGGTCGAGTTTCTTTTTTGTTGCGTAGCATATCAAGAGATTGAATGATCTTAATCCTGGTTTCACGGGGATCGATAACATCATCCACCATCCCAAGACTTGCGGCGACATATGGATTGGCGAACTTCTCACGGTATTCTTCAATTTTAGCTGCTCGTGTCGCTTCCGGATCTTGGCTATTTTGAATTTCACGCGCAAAAATGATATTTGCCGCTCCAGCAGAACCCATTACAGCGATTTCAGCATTCGGCCATGCAAACGTAAGATCCGCACCGATGGATTTACTATTAAGAGCCACATAAGCTCCTCCGTATGCTTTTCGCAGAATGATCGTCAATTTAGGTACTGTTGCTTCCGAATAAGCATATAGCAGCTTTGCACCGTGGCGAATGATTCCGCCATGTTCTTGTTTAACGCCGGGGAAAAACCCTGAAACGTCTTCAAACGTAATAAGCGGAATGTTAAACGAGTCACAAAAACGAATAAAACGGGCAGCTTTATCTGATGAATCTATATCAAGTCCCCCTGCCAATACCTTTGGCTGGTTACAGACAAGCCCCACTGATTTCCCTTTGATCCGTGCCAAGCCGACCACTATGTTTTTAGCAAAGCCCTCTTGCACTTCCATAAAGGAATCCTCATCGACAACCTGCTCCAATACTTTCCGAACATCATATGGCCGGATCCCTTCATAAGGGACTACATCCGTTAAGTCCGGCCGGTAGTCATCTCCCTCATCCGCTTCCAAAACCGGCGGCTTCTCTTCATTATTTTGTGGAAGATAGCTCAGGAGCCGTCTAACGTCAGCCAAAACTTGCTCCTCAGATGCTCCTTTGAAATGGGCATTACCGCTTATGGTATTATGTACAGCCGCTCCGCCCAATCCTTCGGATGAAATCTTTTCACCTGTAACCGTTTCAATGACTTTAGGACCTGTTATGAACATTTGGCTCGTTTTTTCAACCATGAAAACAAAGTCGGTAATGGCTGGGGAATATACGGCTCCGCCTGCACAAGGTCCCATAATAACCGAAATCTGTGGAATGACCCCTGAATATATGGAATTCCGGTAAAATATTTGGCCATATCCGTCAAGCGAAACTACACCTTCTTGAATTCGCGCCCCGCCAGAATCGTTTAAACCGATGAAAGGGGCTCCATTTTCCGCTGCCAAATCCATAACATTGGCAATTTTCAGGGCATGCATTTCACCGAGTGCACCGCCAAAAACAGTAAAATCCTGTGAAAACAGATAAATGTCGCGGCCGTTGACCTTTCCGTAACCGGTGACAACCCCTTCTCCCGGCCCTTCTTCCTTTTCCATGCCGAAATTGGTATTACGATGTTTGATAAAAGGATTAAGCTCGATGAAAGTACCTGGATCAACTAGAAGTTCAATTCTTTCCCTTGCCGTAAGTTTGCCCTTTTCATGCTGCTTATCGATTCTTTCTTCACCGCCGCCCATTTCCACTTTTCGGCGTCTGTCATATAGGTCATTGATCGTATCATAAATGTCTGTCATTTCTGCTCCTCCTTTGATAATGCTTGTTCACAAAGCTCATATAATACTCCCGCGGTAGACTTTGGATGAACGAAAGCAACATCCGCATTGTGCGCTCCCTTTCTTGAGGAATCATCAATCATGCGCAATCCAGCTTCTTTGATTTCTTTTATTCTATCTTCGATGTCATCGACGCCTAGTGCCACATGATGAATCCCTTCACCGCGTTTTTCGATGAATTTGGCGATTGGGCTTGCAGGTGACAACGCTTCCAACAATTCCAAACGGGTATTGCCTGCCAGGATGAAGGCCACTTTCACTCCTTGGCTCTCCACTGTCTCGATTCCTTCAAGTTTCAATTTCAACGTTTCCGTGTAAAACGGCAAGGCTTCATCTAGTGACTTGACGGCAATACCAATATGATCGATATTTTTAATCATCATAAAAACCCCCATGCTATGTATTATTGGATGACTCCATTAAAATACTACTAATCTTGCATTAAAGCCTTTTAAGATTCGGAATAATATGAACATTATACTTTTACTTGTTTCTACTAAATGTTCAAGTTAAAATAAAATCAATCAAACTGTATTAAGGGAGAGAGCATATGGGAAACAGGAAAATCAGAAAGATCGTCGTGTATTTAATGCTTATCTCAATGTTATTAATGAGCTTATTATCAGGGATCGCATTTCTTTTGTAATAAACAACGTATTGGGGAGGGGAGCAAAAAGCTTCCCTCTCTTTTTATTTTATCGCTCCATTTTTCTTAGCCAGCGTTTTGAAATCCTCGTTCGATAGGGTGATCAACACCTTAGTGCCGATGGGGACTTTTTCGTACAAACGCTCCACATCGGATTTATGCATCCGTACACAGCCATTTGAAATATATTCACCAATCGATGATGGCTGATTCGTACCATGTATGCCGTATATCCTCCCATCGGTATTTCGCGCATCGAATCCAATCCACCGCGACCCCAAAGGGTTCCTGGGATCACCGCCAGGAATATTCTTTTTCCGGTAATATGGATTGACCGCTTTCACTTTGACCGTGAAGATCCCTTCAGGTGTCAGTTCCTGACTCTTTCCCGTACCGACCGGCAGAATCTCCTTGACCTCGTTATCATCAATGAACGCCAATTTATTGTTGGCTTTATTGATGATGATAAATGGATCGCCAGGCTTAACCGATTGAGGCTGGGCCTGTACCTGTAACGGCCACAAAGATAGAATAAGCAACAAAGAAAGGATCCATTTCATTTGTATCATTCCTTTACTTTTTTGCTTAGTTTAAGCCAAGTGCCTCTTTTTCATTCGGTTGCCGGTCAGCTTGGGTAATCCCTTGAAGGAATGCTTCAACAATAAATAGCGCTCCATTTCCTTCATGAGCTGCAGTAATGCAGCCCTGGATTCGAACTCTTCACGTGTCTGCGGCAGTGCCATTCCCCTAAAATGGATCTCCATTTCTTCAAGCTTCTTCAGATAAAGGATGGCCGTATTTTGTGGGTGGACGTTTTCTGCCAAATCTTCTATAAAATCAGCCACTATCCCGCTTTGCTTGACGACCAACGGAATATTCGTGACCAGGGGAAGAATTCGTTCAATTATTTCAAATTGCTTTTCACGCATTTTGAAATAATGGTAATACAGGTCTTCTTCCCTTAAGAAATGATTTTCCACGTCCCTGAAGGCAAGGCTCTTGGCTTGATTAAGAAGGTTGGCTGTTTCGGTGATTTCCTTACCATCCCATGTGTGATCATTATCCCTCAAATAGCGGACAATTCCCATCAAGATCGCACTGAAGTTCGTTTCGATACTTTCCTGATAGGCCAGCAGTTTGTCATCGACACTGGGCATGTACAGATTCATGACAAGTGCCACTCCAACTCCAACTGCAATTAATATCGTTTCATTGATCAGCAGGGAAAAAGTGATGTTACCGGACCCATATAGGTGCATGATGATGACACTGCTCGTCACGATCCCCTCATTAATCTTCAAGGCAACTGCCGTTGGAATGAAAATCAAGAGAATCAAACCTATTATCAGCGGATGGAATGCGATGAACTGAAATAATAGGGATGCATAGGCCATTGCGATCAAACAAGCTAAAAACCGGTGCCAGGAGGCATACACCGACTTCTTTTTTGTAACTTGGATGCATAAGATCGCAATGATTCCCGCGGCAGAGAAATATTCGAGATTAAGCATTTGTGCAATAATAATTGCCAGGGTGGCCCCCAAAGCAGTTTTAATCGTCCTGTATCCGATTTTAAACATTGTTATGTATCACCCGGCTCTTTCTCTATCTATTATAATACTATCAGGAAATCAGAAATTTTCACAGTCCTTTGCGAGTTAAATTTCCAATTTTTCTAAATACATGCACGCAAAAATACATTATAGGAAAAAAAATAAAAAAGGTAACTAAACGTTACCTTTTTTCACAATTATATACTATTTGCTTTAGCTTATAAAACTTTTTCCAAGAAGTCTTTTGCACGCTGGCTTTTCGGATTGGAAAAGAAATCTTCCGGAGCACTTTCCTCAACGAGCAGACCCCCGTCCAGGAATAGTACTCGATCGGCCACTTCTTTGGCGAAGCCCATTTCATGCGTTACAATCAGCATGGTCATCCCCGTATGTGCCAGTGACTTCATAACCTCGAGCACTTCTTTTACCATCTCGGGGTCAAGCGCTGAAGTCGGCTCATCGAAAAGCATTACTTCCGGGTTCATTGCCAATGCCCGTGCAATCGCGACCCTTTGTTTTTGTCCGCCTGACAGACGATTCGGATAAGTCGATTCTTTATCGGCCAAACCGACTTTAGTCAAGAGCTCACGAGCCTGTTTTACAGCCTCGGCCTTTGATAATTTTTTCACCTTCATAGGTGCATATATCAGATTCTCCAGTACGGTTTTATGTGGAAATAAATGAAAATGCTGAAATACCATTCCGACATTTTCACGCACTTTCATGATATTGGTCTTTTTATCAGTGATGATTTGATCTTTAAACCTGATTTGACCATCAGTTGGAGTTTCAAGCATATTGATGCAGCGCAAGAAAGTTGATTTTCCCGAACCGGATGGACCGATGATCGCTACCACTTCACCCTGTCCTATCTCGGTGCTGATTCCTTTTAAAACTTCGAGCTTACCATAATTTTTTTTGAGTCCATCAATTTTAATCACTGCGTCTCATTCTCCTTTCAATCACTTTGCCTAAGATGGTGAGAATCATGACCATCACATAATAAATGAGACCGGCAAATAAAATCGGCTCGAAGAATTTATATGTCTCACCGCCGACAATATAAGCACGGCGCATGATATCCCCTAATCCAATAATTGTGACAACGGCTGATTCCTTCGTTAAGGAAATCAATTCGTTAACAAGGGACGGCAGGATGTTCTTGATGGCCTGCGGAAGGATAATATTAAGCATCATCCCTGAATAGGGAACCCCAAGTGCAAGTGCAGCCTCTCGTTGGCCTTTATCGACCGCTAAAATGCCTCCCCTGATAATTTCAGAGATATATGCAGCTGAATTTAGCCCGAATGCTAAAAATGCTGCTTGGAACGCTTCGATTTGAATCCCTAATATTTGTGGTGAACCAAAATAAATCAGCATTAATTGCAGCACCAAAGGGGTACCGCGAAAAATGGATGTATAAAAGTCAGCAATCCAATTCAATGGCTTGATTCTGCTGATTTTAAGTATAGATAATAATATTCCCAAAACAAATCCGATTACTGCCGCTACCGCTACAACCTTTAATGTAGTCGGCATTCCCTCCAGGATATATGGAAGGGAAGGCATAATCCTTTCAAATTCCAGATTCACTCCATTCATCCTCTCTTATGAAGGCCGTTATCTTGGGCCTTCCTCCTGCTTCATTTTATTAACAATAAAGCGCGGAAAAACGTTCAGAAGGCATTCTGAACGCTTTTCATCTCTCTGTTTTATTCAGTTTCACTGCCACCGAACCATTTTAATATTAATTTTTCCATTTCACCATTTTCCATCATTTTTTTCAACTCGGCATTGAATTCTTCAGTTAACTTGCTTCCTTTTTGGAAAGCGATTGCCGAACCGGCATCTTGATCACCAGACTTGATCAAATGGCCAACCAATTCTTTATTATCTTTCAAGTAGCCTTTTGCAACAGTATCTTCCATGATCACGGCGTCAAAACGTCCTGTTGACATTTCTTGAACAACCTCAGGAATACGATTCCGTTTTTCAACTTTCATCCCGATATCTTGGGATTTATTCAAGTCATTTGCCAATGTCTCCTGGATGGATGCAAGCTGTACGCCTACCGTTTTCCCTTTTAAATCTTCAACAGTTTTGATTTTACTGTCCTTTGTCGTGATGATCATGTTTTTAGCTGTATAGTAAATATCACTGAAATCGACTGATTGCTCACGTTTTTCTGTTGGAGTCATTCCGGAGATAACGAAATCGACCGATTTATTTTCCAGGGCAGGCACAAGACTATTAAAGTCAATGTCCTTCACTTCGACCTCATAACCTAATTTTTTTCCGATTGCTTTAGCGATATCAATGTCAAATCCTTGGATTTCATCACTTTTAGATGTTTCAACAAATTCAAATGGCGGATAATCCGCAGATGTTCCCATTACCAGGACCTTCTTGTCTTCATTGTCAGCTGTGTTCTTATCTTCTTTCTCTGATGTTCCGCATGCCGCTAAAATACCTACTAATAAAATAGAAGTAAGCAACAATGCTAACTGCTTTTTCAACTTCATTATTATTCCTCCAAAATGATATTTTCAATTCTCTTGTTATTAAATTAGGTTAGTTGAATTTCGAATAACTAATATTCATACACTAATGTGTATTTTAACACACTCTAATAATTATTCAATAACGTAAATAATAGATTCATTTTTCAGAATATTATCATAATTCAACATCTGGGCTTCGTGCTTTCTCATCAAAGGTAATATATCCGCCTCCATATCTATCTTCTTTCCCAAAAGTTCCTGACTTATGCAATTTCATGAATAAAAAAACCCACCGATTGGGCGGGTTCAGACTGTAGACAAAATTCGAACAAAAGCCAGTTTTCATATAGTTTTTTTTAAAAAAAAGTATTTCTATTGATTCCAGAAATCCGCTCCCTTTCCGCCGACTGACTGCCA
>NZ_JBYSYV010000039.1:11167-27049 GCF_058783805.1 Peribacillus sp. FW305-BF15
AGCCTCCTCAGCGCAAGCGCCTGTGGGGTCTCGGCTAGCCAGTTACTCGGCAGGAGTGTCGCTCATTTCTTCCATCCTTTAAGGATTACTATAAAAAAACATGAAGGATCACCTGTTCTTTAATTTGGTTCGGGATGTCCAGCCTCAGTTTTTTTTCTTAAAATTAGATTCCAGTTGATTCCAGAAATCCGCTCCCTTTCCGCCGACTGTCTGCCAAGCCTCCTCAGCGCAAGCGCCTGTGGGGTCTCGGCTAGCCAGTTACTCGGCAGGAGTGTCGCTCATTTCTTCCATCCAGTTAGGATTACTATAAAAAAACATGAAGGATCACGTGTTCTTTAATTTGGTTCGGGATGTCCAGCCTCAGTTTTTTTTCTTAAAATTACATTCCAGTTTTTCAGAGATCCTGCTCCCTTTCCGCCGACTGTCTGCCAATGCCTCATTAAAGCAAGCACCTAAAGGGGCATAAAAGCCAATTATCCGGGAGGGCTGTCGTAATCGCGGCATTCCAATTATGATTTAAAGTAATAACCACCTATGGTGATCTAGCCTTGTTTGAAGATCCTGTTCAGGATGGGACCATTCCGAATCTCTTTTTGTCGACAAACTAAAACCCGCCGATTGGGCGGGTTTTTAGTTTATCGATATGGATTAAACTTCTTCGCAATATTGATCGAAGTAGTCTTGTAATTTTTCTACTACAGACATCGGGTGGTGCCCTTCAATTTCATGGCGTTCTATCATGGTGATGATTTTTCCATCCTTCAGCAATGCAAATGATGGGGATGACGGCGGATATCCTTCGAAATAGTCACGGGCTTTTTCCGTCGCCTCTTTATCTTGCCCAGCAAAAACGGTTACAAGCTGATCTGGGCGTTTATCATTATGGATTGCATGAGCAGCTGCAGGTCTAGCTATTCCCCCAGCGCAGCCACAAACGGAGTTTACCATAACAAGTGTCGTTCCTTTTTGTGCAAATACTTCCTCTACTTCTTCGGGAGTGGTCAGTTCTGTATATCCAGCAGTCTTAATCTCATCGCGAGCCTGTTTGACTACGTCGTTCATTAAAAAATTAAAATCCATATTCATGGCATTTGCTCCTTCCAAGTTTTTTCTTCAATCCTATCATAACAATTGCCTCTTCGTGATTCAATAAATTTACCTGTTAAAACCGCATAATCCGTTCCGAACATGTTTAAAACGAAAGGGGAGCGGGAATCATGTGTGTAACAACAAGACTTACAAAAGGATGGGGCAGGTGTGGGATTAGATCCATACCTGCCCCATCCCATTTATTTTTCATTAGACTTAAATGTTTCTGCAAAAGATTGAAAGGCCTGCTTAACAGCAGCAGTGACCGTTTTATTCCCTGACATCACTTGATTTTCGAGCATAGGGAGAAGACTCTTGACGGTTTCATTTTTATAAAACATCGTTTTAAGCTGGTGATCGATCAATGAATAAAGCCATTCCCTAGATTGCATTCTTCTCCGTTCTTGAAAAACACCCGATTCCTTGGTCATTTGGGAAAATTCATTCAATACATCCCAAAGCTCAGGAATTCCTTTACCGGTTATGGCGGAACAAGTATATGCCTTTCCTGCCCAACCCTTTGTGGCTGGCTGAAGGAAGTGCAAGATTCTGCTATATTCGGATTTCGTCCTAATCGCCAGGGGGAGGTTCTCGCCGTCGGCCTTATTGACAACAATTCCGTCCACAAGTTCCAGAATCCCTTTTTTCATCCCTTGCAATTCATCTCCGGCACCCGTTAGGACAAGGAGCATGAAGAAGTCGACCATACTTCGAACTATAGCTTCACTCTGACCGACCCCGACAGTTTCTATCAGTATCACATCAAAACCTGCCGCTTCACAAAGCAACATCGTTTCCCTCGTTTTGCGGTGAACCCCGCCAAGAGTTCCTTCGGATGGTGAGGGTCTTATGAAGGCATGGGGGTTTCTAGCCAGTTCCTCCATTCTTGTCTTATCGCCCAGTATACTTCCGCCATTGACCGAAGAGCTTGGATCGACGGCTAGAACGGCAACCTTATGGCCCCTGTCACATAAGTAGGTTCCGAACGTCTCGATGAAGGTACTTTTCCCGGCACCGGGCACTCCGGAAATCCCGATGCGCATTGAGTTCCCTGTATGAGGAAGGATGCTATGCAATAATTCCTGTGCATGATCCAAATGGTGGGATGCATTGCTTTCAACCAATGTAATCCCTTTGGCTAGCTTGGCCCTGTCCCCTTTTATGATTCCCTCTTTAAGCTCATGGACCGGTATGTTTACATTATGTTTTTTGACGAATTTGCTTTTTGAAGGTTTGTTTTGGCTGGCTGCTAATTCCACACCTGGCTTTAATGAAGAAGCAAAACCTTCCTTATTGTTAAGATCGACCCATTCCGGCTTCTTGTCTTCACTCATTATTGGGCCACTTCCTCATATCCGAGGCGATTGTATATTTCCTGAAGCACTTTCTTTGCTGCCTGCGGAATGACCGTCCCGGGTCCAAAAATGGCTGTAGCGCCATTTTCCATAAGATAATCATAATCCTGTGCAGGGATGACGCCGCCTACGATCACTATGATGTCCTCTCGTCCCAAGTTCTTCAGTTCCATCATAAGCTGCGGCAACAATGTTTTATGGCCGGCAGCTAGGGAACTCATTCCGACTACATGCACATCATTTTCCACGGCCTGGATGGCGGTTTCTTTCGGTGTTTGGAATAATGGACCGATATCGACATCATAGCCTAAATCCGCAAACCCCGTTCCGACTACTTTAGCTCCGCGATCATGACCGTCCTGGCCCATTTTAGCCATTAACAAACGCGGTCTTCTTCCTTCATTTTCAAGGAATTCTTCCGTCATGCGGACGACTTCCTCAATTTCCGCTTCTTTTGAGTATGCCGAGCTGTATACGCCGCTGATAGAACGGATCGTTGCTTTGTGACGTCCAGCCACCTCTTCGATCGCATCGGAGATTTCACCTAATGAAGCCCGTACTCTTGCTGCTTGCACAGCCAGTTCAAGAAGGTTACCCTCTCCAGTTCTGGCCGCCATTGAAAGCGCTTTAAGAGCTTCATCCACCTTTGCCTGATCACGTTTCGCCTTCAATTCGCTCAATCGCTTAAGCTGACTTTCGCGAACTGCTGTATTGTCAATCTCCAGTATTTCAATCGGATCTTCTTTTTTCAACCGATACTTATTGACGCCTACGATTGTTTCATCTTGAGAATCGATTTTAGCCTGTCGCTTTGCAGCGGCTTCCTCGATCCTCATTTTTGGAAGGCCGGTTTCAATTGCCTTCGCCATTCCTCCTAGACCTTCGATTTCCTCTATGTGAGCCCAAGCCCGTTCGATCAATTCATTAGTGAGCGATTCTACATAGTAAGAACCCGCCCATGGATCGATTACTTTTGTGATTCCGGTTTCCTCCTGCAGATAGAGCTGTGTATTACGTGCAATACGTGCCGAGAAATCCGTTGGCAGGGCAATGGCCTCATCCAATGCGTTCGTATGGAGCGACTGCGTATGTCCAAGTGCAGCCGCATGCGCTTCAATAAGGGTCCTTGCGACATTGTTAAACGGATCCTGCTCGGAAAGGCTCCAGCCGGAGGTTTGGGAATGAGTCCTCAATGCCATCGCTTTATTATTTTTCGGTTCGAATTGTTTCATCAGTTTTGACCAAATGAAACGAGCCGCCCGCATTTTCGCCACTTCCATGAAATAGTTCATTCCTACAGCCCAGAAGAATGACAGGCGTGGTGCAAATTTATCGATATCAATGCCTGCTTTCATTCCGGTACGTGCATACTCAAGCCCATCCGCCAACGTATAGGCAAGTTCGATATCAGCCGGCGCCCCCGCTTCTTGCAGATGATAACCGGAGATGGAAATGGAATTGAACTTGGGCATATATTTGGAAGTATACTCAAAGATATCAGCTATGATTTTCATGGACATTTCAGGCGGGTAGATATACGTATTCCTAACCATGTATTCCTTTAAGATGTCATTTTGAATCGTACCTGAAAGCTTATCCTGTGTTACGCCTTGTTCTTCAGCTGTCACGATATAAAACGCAAGGATCGGTAATACTGCACCGTTCATTGTCATTGACACGGACATCTGATCAAGCGGAATGCCGTCGAACAGGATCTTCATGTCAAGAATGGAATCAATGGCAACTCCCGCCTTCCCCACATCACCGACAACGCGCGGATGATCGGAGTCATAACCGCGGTGTGTAGCTAAATCAAAAGCAACTGAGAGCCCTTTTTGCCCCATCGCCAGATTACGTCTGTAAAACGCATTGGATTCCTCAGCAGTCGAAAAACCTGCATACTGCCGTACCGTCCAAGGACGATTGACATACATCGAAGGATAGGGACCCCTTGTAAAAGGAGCGATGCCTGGCACACTTTCCATATGCTCCAGGCCGCGAATATCTTCCTCAACATAAAGCGGTTTGATTTTTATTTGTTCATTGGTTTCAAACAGAAGATCCTCAATGTTTTTCCCAACGGCCTTTTCGACTTCCTTTTTCCATGCTTCCACTGTACCTTTCATCTCGGACTTAGCAGGATTTATAGCAGAAAAATTCGGTTTTTTCATTTCAGTTCACCCCTAGCTTCTGCAATAATTCAAGTAAAATGGATATTGCATTCATTTTAACATGGATAAAATCTTTGACCCCGGCTTCTCTTAGTGTAATCTCCAATTCTTCTTGCTGCTTGCCGGCACTATAAATAGTGATTTCAGGGAATTGCTTTTTAATTTCTTTGATGATGACTGGCGCTAATTCCGAATAGTCACCATCACTGCCGCAAAGACAATAGATTGGGAGCTTGGTCGCAGCTACATAATCGATTGCTTCCTCAACGGTTTGACATCCCTTACTGCCGATTGTTTCAATACCACCTGCTGCCGCAAGACTTTGAACGAAATCTGCACGAGGTTTATAGGATTTGAGATTTATCAAATTAATTAAACCGATAGTTGGAGCCGTTCCGCTTATTCCTTTAAACTTTTCACTGCGCAGTCTTATCTGTTCAAACTGACTGGATACCCGTTCCAATTCAAGTGGGGTAATGCCAACCGGCTTCGCAACTTTCATATACGACACATGTTTATCCTTTGTGGTGTTTTTAATCTTATCAGCGGGATTCGGATATACATTCGTTCCGATGATACTTTCTTTTCTGAAAGCCGCATTTTGAACTCTTTCTTGGTAAACTTCAGCTATTTCTTTCTGAAGGGTACCTTGTTTAATTAGCTCCAGAATCCCTCCAGCTGCATCGATTTCAAGGAATTTTGCCCAAGCCTTTTCAGCCAATTCATCCGTTAGTTGCTCAACATACCATGAACCGCCAGCAGGATCGACAACTGTTGTAATATTTGTTTCTTCTTTTAAAATCAAGTGAGTATTACGGGCAATTCTTTCTGAAAACTCATCGGTTTCACCGGTTGCGTGTGTAAATGGATGGATTTGAAGATATTGAATGCCTCCAATAGCTGCTGAAAAAGCTTGGTTCGTGGTCCGAAGAATATTGACGTGCTGATCATATAGCGTTTCCGTCAACTCGGAAGTTACGGCATGTATCGTCATTTTAAAATGGTCCGATGCTGTATCGAAAGCTTCTGCAAGACCTGCCCAAAGCCTTCTGGCAGCCCTCAGTTTAGCGATGGACATGAAGTAATTTGAATCCACTGCAAACGAGAATACTATTTTTTCGGAAACCGCAGCAATAGAAAGCCCCTGCTTTTGCCCTTCCAATAGATATTGGACGGCTGCCGATAATCCGTAAGCTATTTCTTGTACGGCATTGGCTCCTCCATTATGGTAGACTGCCGTATTAATCAAAACTGTTTTTAAATCACTGCCTACCTTCTGATAATCCTGGATCGTCTTCAGCCATTCTGCAAAATGGTTATCCGTATCTTCTGGCAGCTGACCGCAAATGAGCCATTCTGCAATTGGATCTTCAGCAATGACGCCTGTCAATTGGGTATTTTGTGCTTCGGCAACAGCTTTGAATTGAGGGAATAATTCTTTTTGTTTCCCCTTAAGGTCAATGAAAACCGGCATTTCTTTTAATGGGATTTCCTTAAACAATGTTTCAGCCCTTGCTCCCCCGGAAAGCAATCGTGCAGGGTATGCCACGACATTTTGACCGCGTTTGAATGCAGCCCTCATCTTTTCATTTGCTTCTTCAGCCGTGATACCGCTTACAGGTTGAACGACAAGCCAAGGTTTGTCATGATATCCCGTTGGGGACGTTCCTCGAGTGAAAGGGAAAAATCCTGGCAATTCAGCTACTTTTTCCGTTGATTCCGCCTTTTCTGTATAGAGTGGATATAAAGCGATGCCCTCATATGTATTCGTTTTAAGCTTTTCTACACTTTTCCCTTTTAAACTTGCTTCCGCAGCTTCTTTCCACTCTTCAAAAGAAGGCTTAGGAAAGGTTATGTTTTTTACATCTTTCAGTTCCATCTGTAATCGCTTTCTTATCCTCATACGCCCTGTTCCTTCATTGGGAGAACGAACGCTCAGTCAGTTTTGGATAAGAAAACCACCCTCCCGTCAATTTGATCTGGATTATACTAACATTCTACCATAATTTTCTTGAAATTTAAGACAATAGAAATTAGCAAACCTGTTATTAGGGAAATCACTAGCCTATTTTGCCTCTTCACATCAAGTACAGCCCCTGACCTGTATTAGAACAGCCCTTAATAAAATAATAGCAAAAATAAAATTTTTGTCGATGTTTTTCTACGGAAAAGCGAAGTGCAAAAAAAAAGGAAGGACCTTCCGGCCTTCCTTTTCTTCATTTTAGTATATGGGAGTGTTGTCTTTGGAAATCTTTTCGATGATTTCTTTAACCCTCGCGAGGAATCGTCCGCATACCAGTCCGTCCAAAACACGATGATCAAGTGATAAACAGAGATTCACCATATCTCGTACTGCAATCATGTCATTAATGACCACTGGACGTTTTACAATCGTTTCAACCTGTAAAATGGCTGCCTGTGGATAATTGATGATTCCCATTGACTGGACAGAACCGAATGAGCCAGTGTTATTAACAGTGAACGTACCACCTTGCATATCCTCTGCTTTTAACTTACCTGACTTCACTTTGGATGCAAGTTCCTGTATTTCCCTTGCTATACCTTTGATTGATTTTTCATCTGCATTTTTAATGACCGGAACAAATAGGGCATCTTCAGTTGCAACGGCTATCGATATATTGATTTCTTTCTTTTGTACGATTTTTTCGCCGGCCCACATCGAATTCAGTTCTGGAAATTCCGTAAGGGCTTGAGCAACCGCTTTTACGAAAAAGGCAAAGTACGTTAAATTATAGCCTTCTTTTTGTTTAAAATCGGATTTTAGATTATCACGCAACTTCACCATATTGCTGGCGTCAACTTCCACCATCGTCCAAGCATGCGGAATTTCGTGCTTACTTTTCAACATATTGGACGCAATTGCCTTACGGATGCCGGTGACCGGTATTTCCTTGTCACCAGCCGCAGTCGGCACGTTTGTTACAGGACTTGTTTGACGATTGACTTGAGGGGCGATCTCTTCAGGAGCCGCATCGGAAATTGCGGAAGGCTCATCCGCCTTAGGAAGATTCCCTGATTCAACAAGTTTCAGTAAATCTTTACGGGTGATCCGTCCCTCATTCCCCGTTCCTTTAACTTTTGATAGATCGATTCCATGCTCCTGGGAAAGTTTTAACACAGCTGGTGAATAGCGAGCTTTCCTTGATGGTTCTGCCGCTTGCTGTACATCTCTTATAACAGGTGCATCAACTTTTTCCTCATTATGAGAAATTTGCCCAGCATTTTCATTATCCGTCTTTCCCGTTTCAACTTCAATCGAGCAAATGACTTCTCCGACTGCCAATGTTTGATTCTCATCCGCTTTCAATTCCTTGATGATGCCGGTGAAGGAAGAAGGAACCTCAGCATTTACTTTATCCGTCATCACTTCAGCTAGCGGGTCGTATTTCGTGACATGATCTCCAGGCTTCACAAGCCATTTACTGATGGTTCCCTCTGTGACACTTTCGCCTAGTTGGGGCATCTTCATTAATTCCATAGCCATAATTCGTTCCTCCTTCTTAACAGTCATTAATACTCGGCCAATTCCCTCATTGCTTTTTCCACTTTATCGGGATTCACCATGAAATGTTTTTCCATCGTTGGCGCATAAGGCATGGCAGGTACATCCGGGCCGGCCAATCGTTTTACAGGGGCATCCAAATCAAAAAGGCAATGCTCGGCAATTATGGCTGCGACCTCACTCATGATGCTTCCTTCTTTATTATCTTCCGTAACCAGTAATACTTTCCCCGTTTTAGAAGCTGCTTCTATGATGGCATCCTTATCCAAAGGGTACACGGTACGCAAGTCAAGAACATGTGCAGAAATTCCATCTGCAGCTAATTTTTCTGCTGCCTGAAGGGCAAAATGCACACAAAGGCCATAGGAGATGACTGTAATGTCTTCCCCTTCCCTTTTCACATCCGCCTTACCGATTGGAAGTACATAATCTTCAGTAGGCACCTCACCCTTGATCAAGCGGTATGCACGTTTATGTTCAAAGAAAAGCACTGGGTCTTCATCGCGAATGGCAGCTTTAAGCAAACCCTTTACATCATACGGAGTGGAAGGCATCACAATTTTCAAGCCCGGCTGATTGGCAAAGATCGCTTCAACCGATTGCGAATGATAAAGAGCTCCATGAATTCCCCCTCCATATGGAGCACGGATTACCATAGGACAGCTCCAGTCATTATTGGAACGGTATCTGATTTTGGCTGCCTCTGAAACGATTTGGTTAATGGCTGGCATGATGAAATCAGCGAATTGCATCTCGGCTATCGGCCGAAGCCCATACATGGCGGCTCCAATTCCAACTCCTGCGATTGCAGATTCTGCGAGCGGGGTATCGATGACCCTGTCTTCACCGAATTGGTCGTATAAACCATTAGTGGCTTTAAAGACCCCACCTTTTTTTCCTACATCCTCTCCCAATACGAATACACGGGAATCTCGTTCCATCTCTTCCCTCATTGCCATTGTCACGGCATCTATATAAGAAATCACTGGCATTCTATTACCCCCTTACTTTTGTGCATACACATGATTCATAGCACTTTCAGCCTTTGGATATGGAGCACTTTCAGCATAATCGGTTGCTTCGTTGACTATCTTCATTACTTCATCATTCATTTGTTTCTCAAGGTCATCATCCATGATTCCCACTTCTTTTAAATAGGCTCCAAATGTCATTATGGAATCCTTCGTTTTGGCTTCGGCCACTTCGTCCGCCGTCCGGTAGCTTCGGTCATCATCATCACTTGAATGTGGTGTGAGCCTGTATGAGACGGTTTCCACTAGTGTAGGGCCTTCTCCCCTTCGTCCACGGTCAGCCGCTTCTTTCACCGCAGCATACACGGCCAATGGATCATTGCCATCCACCGTTATTCCAGGCATCCCATAGCCAATAGCCCTGTCGGAAACATTTTCACACGATAGCTGTTTCTCTATAGGAACGGAAATCGCATATTTATTATTTTCACACATGAAAATGACCGGTAGCTTATGCACACCTGCAAAGTTGGCCCCTTCATGAAAATCGCCCTGATTGGATGAACCTTCCCCAAACGTTACGAAAGTCACCAAATCCTTACCTTCCATCTTCCCTGCAAGGGCAATTCCGACTGCATGCGGGACCTGTGTCGTTACAGGCGATGAACCAGTGACGATCCTATTTTTCTTTTGACCAAAATGACCTGGCATTTGGCGCCCGCCGGAATTGGGATCTTCCTCTTTCGCGAAACCTGAAAGCATCAAATCTTTTGCGGTCATTCCGAAGGTAAGCACCACACCTACATCCCGGTAATAAGGCAGTACATAATCCTTTTGCCGATCAAGCGCAAACGCTGCCCCAACCTGTGCAGCTTCTTGCCCCTGGCAGGAAATCACGAAGGGAATTTTCCCGGATCGGTTTAGAAGCCACATGCGCTCATCAATTCTGCGGGACAAAAGCATTGTCCGGTACATATCTAAAACCGTTTCCTCATTTAAGCCTAATTGTTCATGACGTTTTTCTACCATCATAAAACCTCCTGACCTTATTCTTTAAGAATGTATGGCACGTCCATCGACAGCAAGGGCCGCCTCCCCGATTGCTTCGGAAAGACTTGGGTGCGGATGAATTGTCTTGCCTATCTCCCAAGGTGTCGCATCAAGCACTTTTGCAAGTCCAGCTTCTGAAATCATATCCGTAACATGTGGCCCGATCATATGAACGCCCAGTATATCATCCGTTTTCTTATCGGCGATGATTTTGACAAAACCATCCGCTTCCCCAAAAACAAGGGCCTTACCGACTGCACGGAATGGGAATTTCCCTATTTTAAGGTCATAGCCTTCCTTATTTGCCTGATCTTCCGTCAAACCGACACTTGCAGCCTCAGGGCTTGAATACACACATTTAGAAATGAGCGAATAATCCAGCGGTTCCGGTTTTTTGCCTGCAATATGTTCAACGGCCGTAATACCTTCATGGGAGGCAACGTGTGCCAATTGCAGACCGCCGATACAGTCACCGATCGCATAGATATGTGATTCCTTCGTTTGGAAGAAGTCATTGGTTTCAATAAAACCTTTTTCTTTCACAATCTCCGTATTTTCAAGGCCGATCCCTTCAACATTTGCTGACCTTCCTACGGAAACCAGCATTTTTTCAGCTGTGAATTCCTCTACCGAACCTTTGACTTCAGCAGAAATGGATACTGACTCACCCGTTTTCAGGGTTTCAGGCAATACCTTGGCACCTGTAACGAATTTGACGCCTTTTTTCGTTAGGAGACGAAGCATTTCACTGGAAATATTATGGTCTTCTGTCGGGATGATTCTATCTGCATATTCCAGTACTGTCACTTCCACACCAAAATCATTGAGCATCGAAGCCCATTCAATGCCGATAACTCCACCGCCTACAATAATCATCGATTTTGGCAGGCTCTCAAGCTTTAGAGCTTCATCCGATGTAAGCACCATTTCCCCATCAACCGCTAAACCAGGCAGTGTCCTCGGACGCGAACCGGTTGCAATGATGACATTCTGGGGAATGAGCATTTCATTTTCACTGCCATCATTCATTTCCACGGAAATTGTCCCAGGCATCGGTGAAAATATAGAAGGACCAAGTATACGCCCTAACCCTTCATAAACCGTTATCTTTCCTTGTTTCATCAAGTGCTGAACTCCTTTATAGAGTTGATCGACCACTTTAGTCTTTCTTTCCTGCACTTTAAGGAAATCTACCTTTACATCCCCGGTAACAATACCGAATTCCTCACTTTTCACTGCAGTCTGATAAACTTCCGCACTCCTTAAAAGTGCTTTCGAAGGGATACACCCTTTATGTAAACACGTTCCGCCGAGCTTGCCTTTCTCCACGACAGCCGTTTTCAATCCTAATTGAGCAGCCCTTATTGCCGCCACATACCCGCCTGTTCCTCCTCCGAGGATAACGAGGTCAAATTCTTCAGCCAAAACCACTCCTCCTCACAAATACATACAATTTGTCACCATTTTTACTTGCCCCATGTTTATTACGTTATCCATGTTGAAAATTCCTGTGTTTATTTAAAAAAACACAGGAATCTAATCTTGTAAAATTACATTCATTTTCTTCCATTCAGGATATGTTTTTCATTTTGCAGGAATTGGCTCCTTGAATTCCTCATGCGAGCAATTCGCTCCTCTGCCATCCTATCCGCTGCTTTATAAGTTGGGATTTGATCACGTTTTGCAATCTCGATGACTCTTTCAATTGTATCATAAACCGTTTCCACTTTCTTAAGGGCTCTTTCCCGATTATACCCTAAAAGCTCATCGGCCACGTTTATGACTCCCCCTGCATTAATTACATAATCAGGAGCATATATAATCCCTTTTTCATGAATTTGATCGCCATGAACAGTTTCCTTTAATTGATTATTCGCAGCACCTGCAATGACCTTCGCCCTGATTTGATTGATTGTTTGATCATTTATGACAGCCCCTAATGCACAAGGTGCATAGATATCACATTCGACTCCATAAATTTCATCTGGATTCACTGCAGTCGCCCCAAAGGACTCAACCGCACGGGCCACGCTTTCTTTATTGATATCCGTAACGATGAGCTTGGCGCCCTCTTCATGAAGATGACGGCATAAGTTATAAGAAACATTCCCGACGCCTTGGACAGCAACCACCTTGCCTTCTAAGGAATCAGTTCCGAATGCCTCTTTTGCAGCAGCCTTCATACCGCGGTATACCCCATATGCCGTTACTGGGGAAGGGTTACCCGAAGAACCGAATGCAGGGGAAATCCCCGTGACAAAATCCGTCTCCTCATGAATGAGATCCATATCCTCAACCGTTGTACCTACATCTTCAGCTGTTATATAACGGCCATTCAGCCCTTGGATATACCTTCCGAATGCGCGGAACATTTCTTCATTTTTATCCTTACGCGGATCGCCGATGATGACTGTTTTCCCCCCGCCTAAATTCAAGCCGGCAGCGGCGTTTTTATATGTCATTCCTCTCGAAAGCCTTAAGGCATCTTCAATGGCATCTTCTTCAGATGCATACGTCCACATCCTTGTGCCTCCAAGCGCAGGCCCTAATGTTGTATCATGAATGGCAATAATCGCTTTCAAACCCGATTGTTTATCCTGACAGAATAGCAGTTGCTCGTAATCATACTTCTCAAGATATTTAAAAATTTCCATAAAGGAATCCTCCCTAGATGTTTTAATACATGTCAGATATGAGACTAATGAATTTCTCCTCATTCTTACTTGTTCCTACGTTCGTTTTAAATAAAATCCGCTACTCACATGATATTTTCCCCATGGGGAATGGTTCCCTTGAAAAACCCATGCACCTTTAAATATGCAAATAACATGCCAATAAAATACATAATCAACATCTTTTTATCCAAAAAAAGGACATGCTGGTTAATATGTCGGGCAACTATAGCCTATAACAAATTCAAAAAAATTTCATGTCAGAAGTGGAGTCTCGCTTAAATTAAAATAAATCAGAAAATTCCATGCATTTTTTTTCATAGTGTGCAAATAATTGCATGCAAAATTTTTCACAGTTTTAGTTTTTCCATTTTATAATATAGATTTCTAACTGAAATCCCCAGCGCTTTTGCCGTAAGTGTTTTATTTCCCTTGTGGGTATGGAACGCTTGCTCAATGATTTCGGCTTCATACTGGTCTATTATCTCCGAGAGCGGTTTCCCCGATACGTAGCCGGAAGGCTTCATTAATAATTTCTCTTGATTTAATGGAAGCTCTTCGATAAAATCCGGAATATGATGGATATCAATGATTGTCTCGTTCAATTTCATGAAAATGATTGCCCGTCCTAAGATATTTTCCAGTTCCCTCACATTTCCCGGCCAGTTATAGATTTGCATCTTATGTATAGCTGCTGCTGTAATTCCCTCTATGCTCCGTCCATACTCCTGATTGATTTTATTAATCAAATGCTCCGCCAATTCTCTCAAATCTTCTTTTCTCTTTCTTAATGGAGCAATGAAAATAGGCATGCGGTTCAGCCTGAAATATAAGTCTTCCCTGAATGATCCGTTTGCGATCGCCTGTTCAAGATTGATGTTCGTGGCGGCTATGACCCGGACATTGATGGGGATCGGCTTCGTCCCCCCCACCCTGACAATTTCCTTTTCTTGTAAAACCCGCAGTAATTTAGCTTGGATGTTGGCTGGCAATTCACCAATTTCGTCCAAAAAGATACTCCCTTGATTTGCCTCTTCAAAAAAACCGACCTTTCCGCCCCTGCTTGCCCCGGTAAAGGCTCCTTCATCATAACCGAATAGTTCACTTTCAAGTAATGATTCCGAGATGGCCGCACAATTTACCCGAACGAATTTATTGAACTTCCTATCGCTCGCATTATGGATGGCATGTGCAAATAACTCTTTTCCCGTCCCTGATTCCCCTCTTAATAAAACAGTAGCAGGTGTTCTAGCCGATAATTTCGCCTGTTCAATGGGAAGCTTCATCTCTTCGGAAGCCCCAATTATATCATCAAAGGAATATTTGGCCTGCAATGTTCGGATGATCTGTCTTGCCCGATTAAGTTCGTGGGTCAAGGCTTGAATTTCCGATACATCATGAATGACGCCAACACTTCCTTTCAGGCACCCATCCACGATGATTGGAGCAACATTCACGATCACTTCCTTGTGTTTTGGGCCGACACGCATATTGACACCACGAACAGGTTTTTTTGTCTGAAGCACTTTCATATGCATACTTTCGCCTTCGTAAATATCGATGGAAGCCGGTTTACCGATCACTTGGGTCTTTGTTAAGCCAGTGATTCTTGTATATGCCGGATTGATCAAAAGCCCCCTTCCTTGATCATCCACAACAGATATGGCTTCATCACTGGATTGAATGATTGCCTGGAGCATCGTCTGTATCTCTTTTAAATCAGTGATCTGCTCCGCCAATTGCACAGCTTCCATCTTATTCCTAAACACGGCAAAAGCCCCTATGATTTCCTTATCGGCATTCACCAGAGGTATCCTTGTCGTTATGAGTTCCATCCCATTGCCAAGGGTGATTTCCTGATTCACTTCTTTTTGGTTCGTTTGCATCACTCGCAGCAATCCTGTTGATGGGATGAAATCTTTGATCTGTCTCCCAATTACATCCTCGCGCTTTGTGTCTGATGCACGTTCCGCACTATCATTGAACATGATGATGAATCCTTCATGGTCAATCACCACCATCCCTTCACTGGTCGTATTAAGGATCAAATCCATTTTTGCGGAGGTATTCTCCAATTTACTTATTAAACGATTTTTCTCTTCAAACAACTTAGTCATAATGAGGGCGACACTTCCAGGAATGAGAATCGTTTGTTCGCCCATGTCCCTTTTTATCTTTTTATAGACAGACGGGTCACCGGTCGTATCAAATATGATGTCCAAATCCCACTTCAATCCCATGCTCCAATTAGTCACGGTAGGAATCCTTCGTTCCTTCGCAGCAAGGATCCCTTCAGCGGATTCATTCGTATCAGCCATACAAACAATGGAGAATACTTCACTTTCCGATAGGAGTTTCAACACGGTCGTCCCTCCCACTCCTCCCCCTACTATCATGACCTTTTGCATCAGCCATCCCCCTTAAGAAATAATTACCCCTTTAAATAGATCATTCCCTGCAATTTTTTTCATACTCCACACCATTTTACCATATCGGCCCCCATTAAAAACAGCCGCCAACTCCCAGTCATTATCTAGATTCCCGTTACTTGACAAATAATTTATATCCTTTATCATTTTTTAAAGATGGAATTTTCGGAAGGGATTTGACTGCATGAAACGTTTAATCGCTTTTTTGATTCTTTTTATACCCGGTGCCTTTGCTGCCTATGGCATAAAAATAATGAGGGACATGGTATTCGGTATTTTACAGCCTCCCTATCCATTCCTTTGGCTGCAATTTTTAATAGGACTGCTCATTACGATAGGCGGAATAGCCTTTATCGCCGGCTTCGTCCTACATCGAGATCGAAAACAAAATAAGGTCCAGAGCAGGTTCAATAAATTTTAAACGCAAAAAGAAGGTGCCTTGTATGGCACCTTCTCAGTTTGTAGACAAAAGGGGGTCGGAATTAAAAAATTCTGAACCCCTTTTGAAATTCCCTTTAAAGTTTCGCCTAAAGTTAAGAGATTGGGGCTCTACGAGCCCACATGTTAGGCCATTTTTGGACCTCGCCATGTCCAATTGGCCATCTTCTTTAAATTAATGGCA
>NZ_JBYSYV010000040.1:0-25051 GCF_058783805.1 Peribacillus sp. FW305-BF15
AGCCCAGTAGATTACCGGGTTCATGCCCTCAAGGCTGCCTAAGTAAATAAAGTGTCTAACTTTTTGGGTTCACTTCAGGAATGGCCTTCTTTTTTATTCTGATACGAACTTGTGCATGCACGTTATGAAATCCTTTTTTCATGCAGCGTTTTTTTTCCAGGAAGGAAATGCGGCAGATGCTTTATCCCCTCAGGCAAGGCGATGCCGACGATGATCAAGCACATTCCGAACCATTGCAGTGACGTTACCTGTTCATTCAAGAAGATGACGGAAACGACCATCGCTGAAGGCAGTTCCGCAGCACAAAGAATCGTTCCAAGCCCGACCCCCACTTTCGGTAAACTGACAGCAAAGAAAAAGAAAGGAACTAAAACACCCAATGTGCCGAGCAGCAGACCGTAGTACCATAGGTTCGTTTGGACAAGATTCGTTACAAGTGTGACGGGGTTAGTTGTGAATACAGCAGTCAGCATACCACCCGTTGCAATGAAAAACAGCCGTTTCATGGAAGATTCCCCAACCGCGAATTGAGAGTTGCAGTACATATACAGCGCAAAAAGCAATGCAGACAATAGTCCGAACAATACGCCTTTTAGGCTTAGGCCAGATAGAGGCTGACCGAAGATTGCCCCTGCCAATAATGTACCGATGAAAAGAACGAAAATGGCAATGAGTTTATTTTTATCCGGGCGTCTTTTATTTAAGAAGCTTTCAATTAGGACGCCTATCCAGGTAAATTGAAATAAAAAGACTACGGCAATCGAAGCGGGAAGCTCGGATACGGAAACGGCATATGCCTTTCCGACGAAAGTGGACATCATGCCCGTGATTAAAAGTAATCCGGCACTCCTCCATGAAACTTTATATTTAAACGAAAAGAGAAATATAACGGAGACAATCAGCCAACCGACAAGATATTGACTGCCGACCAGTTCTCCAGAAGAATGGCCATCCATGAATCCAAACTTCATCATGGTGGATAAAGTGCCATATGAAATCGAACCGATTAAGACCATTATGGAATACTTCAAAAGTTGCATATTTTTCACCCCTATAAAAATAAAAATCGCCACCTGCCAAAAAGGCAAGTGACGAACGAAAAAAGGAAATCCTTTTAAAATTCCGTCTCTCAACAAAAGCTGAGTTTAACAAATTGTATGCGTTGCATTACCTTAGCTTAAAGTCTTTGTGAATATTTGTCAACCAGAAAATAAAGTTAAAGACTGCACGTCGATCACTAAGCTGAAGGTGGCCGCAGAGGTAGAAGAAGATCCATTCAATGGCATATAAAACAAAACCCCCAAATGGCAAATTAGCCTAATGGGGGGGTGTTTTAATCGCCATTCTGTCGGAAGTCCTCCAATGTACCACGGTATTCCTTGTCTTTCATTTTGCGAATATCAGGCTTTTCTTCTGCAGTCGGCTCATCATTTGGTTTTTGTTTATGAAGCTTGGAAAGAGCCAAACGATAATCCTGATCTTTCATTTTCAATTCATCATTGTCTGTGGGGGAGATGATTTCAGTAATGGAATCATCTGCAGTCGGGAAAGCGGACTCTTCCGACGAATTCTCTTCCTCGACTGCAGTCGGCTTACCTTCAGGTGATAAGGCTTTGATATTGAATGTGATCAAGCCCGTAACCGCTAATATGGCAACGATGATAATTAGAATTATGCCCATTGAATCAAGCCTCCTAGAGCCCGTTTATGAATGAACGGGTGACATGGGCTACCCGTTTTCCTAATGCTTCTCCAAGCTTCAAGTCATTTTTGGTGATATTGTCATCCACACTGGGCGGACAGCTTATCCCTACTCCATAGTAGGAACCATATAAGGCATTTTCCGGGACATTGCCGGGCAAGCCGACAATGATCATGCCTTGATGAAGCATAGGGGTGATTAAGTTCAGCATGGTAGCCTCGAGTCCGCCATGTACGGTGGCCGTGGTACAGAACACAGCACCAACTTTATTGATCAGCGCACCTTCCGCCCAAAGATACCCAAGTTTATCGATCCATGTTTTCAAACTCGAACTGATGGTTCCGAAATGACCGGGACAGCCCCAAATGATCGCATCCATTTCCTGAAGCTTATAAACATCCGCCTCGTTTACATGGTCAATGAGAACCTCAGCCCCAGGAACCGCAGCGGCTCCTTGAGCTATTGATTCGGCAAGTGCTTTCGTATGGTTACCTTCACTGTCGTAAACAACATAGATCTTCATTTTAATTCCTCCATTTAATTAAACCGATTTTTTTACTGGCGAAGGAAGCAAAGGTACATCCAAAGGTTCTTGTTTAGCTTGTTTCATTGCTTTATCCTTCCGAACGTCGCGCAAAAATAGTGAGAGAACGATGCCTGCAATTGCGAAGCCTGTTGCCCAAAAGAATGCATCATTGATTCCCATCACATTTGCTTGACCCTGGATTTGAGAAGAAATCAGCGACAGGGCAGTTTCCTGTGCCTGTTCACTAGTTTGATTCATCGAAGTCATGATGGATTGAACGATAGTTTGGAAATTCTGAACAAAACCGGGATCACTTGTACTCATTTCCGTTCCTAAAGCAGTTCCATGGAAAGAAGCACGGGTTGTATAAATGGTCGTCACGAAGCTCGTACCAATGGCTCCGGTCACTTGTTTCAGCGTATTGCTCATTGCCGTACCATGTGTATTCAAATGCTTAGGTAGCTGATTCATCCCAGCAGTCATGATCGGCATCATCAGTAAAGACATTCCAAGTGCGCGGATGGCATAGATGATGACCAAAGTCGAATAGGTTGTTTCCGTAGTCAATTTAGCGAATTCGAAGGTTGTGACGGCAGTGATCGCCAACCCAATTAGTGCTAATGGACGAGGTCCGATTTTGTCAAATAATGCTCCTGAAATGGGTGACATCACCATCATCACAAGGGCTCCGGGTAGCATCAACAGGCCGGATTGAACTGGTGTGAAGCCTCTTAAAGTCTGCAAATATATAGGCAATAAGAATATCCCGGTAAACATGGCCACTGTGACGATTGCAGAAATGATATTGGATAATACGAACATGTCATACTTAAATACACGGAAGTCGAGCATAGGTGTTTCCGATTTTAGCTGTTGAACAACAAAAAGCGTCAAAAGGATCAGCCCAATGATGATCGTTCCCAGAACAATTGGATCCGTCCAGCTTTTGGAACCTGCTTCACTGACACCGTATAGTAATGATGCAACACCTAGCAAGGATAGAGAGGCACCCAGCAAATCCAATTTGATTTTCCTTGGTTCCGCTACATTACGCATACTTAAAAAGGCGAGTGTCATGACGATCATGCCTAATGGCACCATTGCGTAGAACATGACCCGCCAGCTATATTCCTGAATGACCCAACCTGATAAAGTCGGGCCGATTGCAGGGGCAAACATAATGGCAAGTCCAAAGATCCCCATCCCTTTCCCGCGCATTTCCGGAGGGAAGATGAAAAGAATGATCGTCATGACCAAAGGCTGCAGGATTCCGCCGCCAGCAGCCTGAATCAGCCGGCCTGTAAGGATGACGGGGAAATTTGGTGCGATGCCGCAGATGAATGTCCCGACGGTGAATAGAAACATGGCAGCCAGGAATAAAATGCGCGTGCCAAACCGTTCTATTAAAAAAGCGGAAAGTGGGATCAAGGCTCCATTCACGAGCATGAATCCAGTTGATAACCATTGAATCGTAGTCGCAGCTACATTGAATTCTGCCATCATCCTTGGCATGGCGACACTAAGCAGGGTTTGATTCAAAATGACCATGAACAAACCTAGCATTAGGATAATTAACATGGGGGCAAACTGTTTCATTCCCTTGTTTTCATTTACTGTGATGGTTTGAGAAGCCATGTAAAGAAAAGCCTCCTTTCTGTATAACTGTGTAGCCGGTTTATTTAGTCGAAATTTTCACTTCTGCGTTCATTCCAGGCAGAACTTTGTCGGATGGTGCTTTGATGGAAATTTTGACTGGTACTTTTTGAGTGACTTTCGTATAGTTCCCGCTGCTGTTTTGATTGCCCATCACTGAAAAGACAGACGTTGTAGCATAACCGATCTGTTCCAATGTACCTTCGAAGACCGTATCGGGATCTCCATCGATGATAATATCGACGCTGTCACCTTTTTCGATATCCTTCAATTTATTTTCTTCAATATTAGCCGTTATGGACAGATCTTCCATATTGATGGTTTGTGCTAGCGTTTGACCTGCTTGAACAAGCTGCTCATCATGCACTTGTGTTTTAACGATTGTACCTTGTGCTGCGGTTTTTACCGCTTCTTTACCATCTAGGGTGGTTACATTGGCAACTTTGTCGCCCTTACTTACACTGTCTCCTTCGTGTAAGTCCCAATCTGCTAGTTTACCGGCAGCGGGGGCAACGATGGTATAAAGCTCACCTGACACTTTCGCTTCATCCGTTTTAATGAAATTCGTGCTTTCATAATAGTAATAAGCCCCACCGGCCAATGCCGCTATTATAATAACCAAACCAATGACATTGATTAAAACTAAACGTCCTCTATTCACTTGTTTCGCCTCCAAAAATATATTGATGATGTGTTCCTTTTTTTATTTACGTTCATTAGCTAGAAATGAAATAACCTCCTATTCTAATGTTTATTTATTAATTTTAATAAATATTAATTTTTATAAGTATTAATATTATTAAGTAAAGAGTTTACCAGTTTAATTATTTTTTGTCATGTAATTTATTCGGAAAAATGGTGGGAAATAAATACAGTGAAATAGTAAAAATTTGAATTTTTTTAAGTTTTAAGGATATATGGAAAGTAAAGTTGACATTGGAATGCCATTTAATTAAATTTAAGAGGTAGGATTGTCCTATATAAGGAGTGAGAAGGCTGGAATTTAAATGGGAAGTAACTAATAGTATAGAGATGCAGATTTTTCGGATTAGGAAGAAGCTTAGGGCCATCGTAGCAAAAAATCTTCAGCCTTATGGATTAACATCGCCCCAGTTTTTCATTTTATTGATATTGAAAAAAGAGGGGTCGATTAAATCGACCCAGCTGGCTGACTTCTTAACCGTAAAGCCAAGTGCAATTACAGTATTTGTAGATAAGCTGGTCGAAATGGATTATGTGAAACGGCAGCCCTCTGATAAGGACCGCAGGGTCATCAACCTTGAATTGAAAGAAGCTGGGGAAGCGATTTTGGGGAGAGTCCTTGCGGATCATAACAAATTGATGGGCAAGAACTTCAATTCATTCTCGGAAGATGAGCTGCAGGATCTTTTGAAGAAATTGGATACGATTGAAAAGGCTGCTGATAAGAACCTTTTGGATGATTGAATGAGGGCATGCTCTAAATAGAGACGAAAAAAAGACGGTTCCCGGGAACCGTCTTTTTTAATCTTCTTCGTACTGGACAGATATTTCGTTATCTTCCTTATGGAACGACTGGAAGCTGACGATCAGCTTTTCAAGGTGTTCCAATTGTTCGTCATATTCTATGACTGCAGAAATCAATGGTACAAGGCGGGCAGAGAGGTGGCCTAGGTTATCATGCATTTCGTCCACTTGATTCTGCTGTTCGAAAAAATGGGCGAGCAGCTCTTTACGACTTAAACAATCCTGGTCCCAATCTTCGATCTCCTCGATTGACTTGATTTTTTCGATATGCAGTAATATCAACTGCTCATGCTTGCGGATCAATGAATCAAGCTGCTGTAAGATGCTCCGTTGGAAATCTTCAGGCATTTGATATACTTCATTCTCGAATTTATGGATTCTCTTCAAGGTTTCAAACGCTTTTTTCGTCGTTATGATCATTTGCCGATAAACGACAAGCTTTCGTGCTTTAGCAACACTGTTCTTCTTGAAATATTCCCGTTCCTCTTTGTACATGGAATAGATATGTTCCAAATCGAGTAACTCCGCCTTCAATCGGCTGATGTCCTTTTTCAATAAGGTGTGTTCTGTAGCATGTCTTGTGCTGATTCTGATCCATTTCAAGATGTCTTCCGTTACATCTGTAATGCGTGTATAAAGCTTTGCTTCGTACTTTGGAGGAATGAAAACAAGATTCACGATGAACGAAGAAACGATTCCAAGCAAAACGGATGAGAGACGAATAAAGGCAAAATTAAGGAATTCCCCGTCCTGGCTTTCCATGATGGCAATGACCGTCACGATGGAAAGGACAATCGTTTTATCCATTTTTAGTTTTAAATTGATGGTTATGACAACCATTACGGCAAGACCGATTATAAAAATATCATTTCCGAACAACAAAACGAAGGAGACAGCAACCATTGCGCCAATGATATTTCCTTGAATTTGCTCCAAGACCGTTTGATATGAACGGTAAATGGTCGGCTGTATTGCAAAAATTGCAGCAATCCCAGAAAGGACAGGAGCAGGAAGGTTAAGCAGTTGCGATAGGTAAAGCGCTAAAACAATTGCTATTCCTGTTTTGAGAATGCGGGCACCAAACTTCATATATGGGTTAATCCTTTCTTTGTGTTGTAATGGGTCTGGCAAGAAAAGGGTCTATTAATATATAGGCCTTTGCTTTAGGTTGTATTCTAACTTATTTGTTAGTACTTTACACTAAAATAAGATGATGTAAACAAAAAGTAATATACAGGATTTTCCTAAGAGATACAATAGTTAAAATCAAGTTTAATATATAAAGAAACGTTAAGCAATTTCTTGATTGCTTTCAGCATTGTTTTTCAATCGTTTGAAGACGATCCCAGAGGTATATGACGGGAAAAGGCTGATGCTCGAAATGAAGAGCATCAGCCTTTTTTAATATACATTTTGGGCATCACTCCGTGGATACAGCAGGATCCGCCTGTTCTTTAACTGGAACGACCTGAAGGAAATGCTCTCCAGGATTCTGAAGCAGTGTCTCTAAAGAGGCCGCTTCTTCGGTTTGGCCATGGTCTTTCAAGAGGGCCGTGTATTTGCCAAGGAGTTCAACCACATCCTGCAGGCCTTTTGCAGATAGGGATTCAATGGATATCTTTGCCCCTTTCGCAACCCGTTTCTTAATGACCTCTTTGGTTAATCCAGATTCAGGCTGTTGCCGTAAATAAACGACACCCCCTGTCATCCCTGCGCAAATCCATGGACCGGGATCACCTAGAACTAAACCTCTTCCATTTGTCATGTATTCAAAAGCGAATCCCTTAATATTGGATGTTACCGCTATATTCCCGTGTTCCTTTTTAGGAAGCGGTTGTTTCAATAATCCGCCAATGATCATATCCGCTCCGGAAAGCCGGATTCCCGCCCTGGCATCGGCATCACCCTGGGCAATTAGGAGACCATGCTGTGCACCGTAACCAAAGCCCTTACCGACAGAGCCATTGTAGAACTTCCCATCTTTTCCTGGAGATTTAAAGATGGCAATGTTACCGCCAATCGATGTTTTACCGATACCATCCTGGGCACCGCCATTCACGCTGATTGAAATTCCTTCTGTATTGTATGCCCCAAGTCCATTACCCGGAATGGAACCATCCTGGTAGGATAGGTGAACGGGAGGAAGTTTTTTGTATGACCCATCCAATCTGCCCCTAACGCGGTGACAGGAGACCCTGCTGCCGAGTACACGCTGCTCGGATGTAATCGAGCTATAGCTGCGGGATTGCTGCAGTTCATCTACATGCGAATCAAGATATTCTGCGCCAACGGCTACCTGCATGGAGCCTTCATTCAAATATGCCGCCGCTTCCTTATGCGAGAACGGTGTTATATCCAGATTTTTTAATAAATAGGTTAAATCCAATGATTGTTGACCTTTAACTTGCTGCAGCAAATCAGAACGCCCGACGATATCCTGAAGATTCTTCACCCCAAGTGATCCGGTCAAAGATTTGAGTTCTTTTGCAAATGCACTGAACATATTCGTTAACCCCTGTACGGCTAAATCAAATTTACGTGGAACAAAACGGCGCAGCCCGTGTTCTTTCGCCTGAGCTTCCGATTCAATTTGGGTGGCGATGCCCACATGGCAGGTATCAAGGTGACATCCGCGGCACGTTGTGCAGCCGACAGCAATCATCGAAAGGGTCCCAAAGCCTACACGATTTGCCCCAAGCAGCATTACCTTCAAAACATCCATCGAGCTTTTTAACCCACCGTCAGCCCAAATTTCAACGTTCTGCCGGATACCTGATTCAAGCAGTGCATTATGGGCCGCTTTCACACCTATCTCAACTGGCAGGCCGACATGTGAGAGTGCATGGATTCTGGCAGCACCCGTTCCGCCATCAAAACCAGAAAGCGTTATGATATCGGCCCCGGCTTTTGCGACGCCGACAGCAATCGTACCGATGTTTGGAACAACTGGTACTTTGACGGCAACTTTTGCCTTGTCATTTGCCGTTTTTAGCTCATGGATCATCTGGGCCAAATCTTCAATTGAGTATATATCATGGTTATTGGAAGGGGAGATCAAGTCGGAACCGATTGTAGCATTTCGGGCTTCTGCGATTTTCGCTGTGACCTTGGAACCGGGAAGGTGACCGCCTTCACCGGGTTTTGCCCCTTGACCAATTTTAATTTCCAATAGATTTGAAGAGTTCAGGAGTTCTGCATTGACACCGAAACGTCCGGAAGCGATTTGCTGTCCGCGGGATTTCGGGTACTTGCCCAGCATATCCTTTATTTCCCCGCCTTCGCCATTCATGCTGATCATGCCTAGCCTCTCGGCAGCTTCTGCATAGGCCCGGAAAGCAATCTCATTTTGTGATCCAAAGGACATGGAGGCTATGACGAACGGCAATTCCTGTTCACCGACCGAAAGGCTGACTTCTTCAGAAGGGACGGAAGCATCTGAAGTTTTTAATGATGTCAAGTGGCGGATCGTCGTCGGATTGGATTCTTCCTGTTCAGTGATCTTTTCGCGATAAGCATCATAGTCCCCTGTTGAAGCAACTTCCCCGATAGATTTCCAGATTCTAGGGAATAGATGGAAGGTCTTCCCCATCCGTTCTTTTTCATTGCCGTAATCCTCTGCACGCTGGATGGCATCTGCCTTGATTTTATCAAAATTATAGTCAAGATCATTGGATCCGAAGAAATTAGCCACATTTAGATATTTCGCGATTTCCTCATGTAAACCGATGCTTGAGAAAAGTCTTCCATAGCCGCGCAGCTCATGAATGCCAATGGTTGAGATGACCTTCTCAAGCCCTTTCGTCAAGGAGTTATATAGATTGGTAACCCCCTTATGGTCATCTGAAGATAAGGAAAGGAACATATAATAGGGGCTGATTAAGTTGGCCCCAAGACCATAAGAAACGATGATATCATGCAGTGACCTTAGCGATGCTGAACGTAAAAGGATGGAACAATCACGACGCTTGCCTGTACGCACCAACGCTTGGTCGACGGCTGAAGTGACCAGGTGTGGATCAAGCCAAAGGTTGCCGTTTTGATGGGCAAGGGCATCATCCAGAACGAGCAGCGTTTTTCCTTCATCCACAGCATTGACACTTTCATCCGTAATCCTGGTCAGGGCATCCGTGATGTTTTCATCCTCTTTGAATGTGCTTGAAATGATGTGCACGAGTTTTTGATCTTGGTTATATTTAATGAACTGGTCATAGCTTGGCTGCGATACGATGGATGAGCACTCATAACCCGTTGATCCTTCGATCAATAAGGGAGTCAGCAGCTCCGTCACCTTTCCTGCCTTATTCGCTTCGAATAGGGAAGGGCGCTTTCCGATGATCGTCCTTGTTGAGAAGTGCTCGGTTTCCCGGTCCCGGTCGATCGCCGGGTTGGTTACAACGGCCACGCTTTCCTTAATGAAATCAGCAATGTTGGTCCGTTGGGGATTAAGTGCTGCCAGCGGCGCATCATGACCAAGTGAACGAATTGGCTCAGCGCCTTTTTCGGCCATCTGTTCCACTAATTGGACATGCTCCCTTTCCCACCCAAAGGCTTTATACTGACCATTATGAATGGCTTGCGTGTTTGTCATGGAGACAACCTTTTCAAAAACCTGTGGCTGTAAGCGGACTCGGTCATTGGAAAGGACGAAACGATCATTGAATAGTTCAAACACTTTATCCTGGTAATCCTTGTATGTGTACAATTCAATTCGGTCGCCGTTCCATTTCAATCCGATTTTTTCCCCTGGACCCATCGGTTTCGGATCTCCGGTATATTCACTGGAAGGGATGATTCCTGGTTCGGAAGTGAACATATAGGATGTTTCCGTTTCAATATTCCAAAGCGGGCGCAAGCCTAGAGAGTCGACAGAGAATACGGCTTCATCGCCGAAACGGGAGATGATGCCTGCCGGACCTTGTGCAAAATGACCCCATGCTTCCCTTAAATACGTATATAAGTCTTGTAAGTGCTCGGGATATTCCTTGATTTCATTGATGATTGGCGGAAACATAAGATCGACAGCTTCGAATAAAGAGTAGCCATGACGGCAGATGAAAGTTTCGATCGTCTTGTTTAAATCCTGAGAGTCGCTTCCATCTTTAGCGATGGGAACTCCGATCATTTTCGCTTCATCACGCAATTTGGCGATGGTATTAATTTCGCCATTATGACCAAGCACGCTGAAAGGCTGGACCCGGAAGAAGCTTGATAGAGTATTGGTTGAAAAACGATTATGTCCCAGTGTCATGGTGGAGGCAGCCAAAGGATCGGCAAGATCAAGATAATAGGCAGGGAGCGTATCCCCCGCACCCATCACTTTGTATACCGCATGATGCTGGCTTAAAGAGGCAACATGGATGAAATCGCTTTTTTCGATGTCGGAAGTCAGCTCAAAAAGAACATTTGAAAGCTCCTGGTTGTTATTGATGGTTGAGGAACAGGCAAATTGCCAGAACACTGGGTCTTCTTGAATGGCAATCGGTCCCAATGCCTCGGAACGGTAGGCTTTATCCGTTTCGAATATCAATGAGAGACCATGTTGGAGCAGTTTCTCCTTAACTTCGACCTTTAAGTCGTTCGCTTCTGTTTTTTTGCTTAGAAATAAGTGGCCGACTATGAAGGTATCTTGATCGACGATGCCTGAATCGACATTTGCCGCTTCAAGTTTCTTTTTCCAAAGAGCCCGGGGAATATCGATATGGATGCCGGCGCCATCGCCCTCACCATTGATGAAGCCGCAGCGATGGTTCATTTTAACCAGGGCGTCGATACAGGCAAAGATGTTTTCGTTAGTAGGGATCTTCTTTTTTTCGATGCAGGAAACGATTCCGCAGGCATCATGTTCTTCCTTGTGAAATTCTTTGAATGTAGCAGGTGTCCATTGTTGGGCCATATTTGTGGCTTGAATAAGGTTACCCTTATTCTCTGCCTTTCACCTCCTGTAGCATGTGTTTAATGGGGGAAATATTAGTAAACCCGAACAATAGTCCAAGTTTTGATAGATTGAAAGAAAGTGTATAAATGTATATAAATGTATCCATATCATATCATTTAAATATTCAGAAATCAATTTTTTATACAATGGGATGGATGCTGTGATTGATGGGATTTTTGTGAGGATTGGCTTCAAATGCTAATATTAAAGATTTATTACAGGGAAATAAGAAACCCTCAAGATAGATGTACATCCTGAGGGTGTATAAAAAATGCATAATTATGCTGATTCGATTTATTATATTAGGTTTTTGAATGCATGTTCAACCGCTTTTAGAGTATAAGCGATATCATCATCCGTGTGAGCGATTGTCAAGAACCAGGCTTCGTATTTGGACGGTGCCAAATTGATTCCCTGATTGAGCATGAGTTTGAAGAACTTGGCGAACATTTCGCCATCCGTATTTTCCGCCTGCTCATAGTTTTCAATTTTTTCAGTCGTGAAATAAATCGTCAATGCCCCTTTAAGGCGGTTGATGGTGATCGGAACATTATATTGGCCAGCCGCTTTCAGGATACCTTCTTCAAGGATTTTCCCCAGGCGGTCAAGCTCTTCGTAAAGCCCCTCTTCTTTAAGTACTTCTAAGCAAGCTATCCCGGAAAGCATGGAAGCCGGATTTCCTGCCATCGTACCAGCTTGGTAGGCTGGTCCCAGAGGTGCGACAGAATCCATGATCTCTTTTTTACCGCCATAAGCACCAATGGGAAGCCCGCCCCCGATGATTTTTCCAAGCGCGGTCAAATCGGGTTGAATCCCCAAGTAGTCTTGTGCCCCTCCATACATGAATCGGAACGCTGTGATGACCTCGTCGAAAATGACGAGTGATCCGGCTTCATGAGATAATGAAATGACTTCTTCCAGGAAGCCAGGACTTGGTTCCACGATTCCAAAGTTGCCGACGATCGGTTCTACCAACACGCCTGCAATTTCATTGCCCCATTTATCAAGTGCTTCTTTAAATGAACCGATATCATTGAAAGGTACCGTTATGACTTCTTGTGCAATGCTTTTTGGAACGCCTGCAGAGTCCGGTGTACCTAGAGTGGACGGGCCGGAGCCTGCAGCGACAAGAACAAGGTCAGAGTGTCCATGGTAACAGCCTGCAAACTTGATGATCTTATCGCGCCCTGTGTAAGCGCGGGCAACACGGATGGTGGACATGACTGATTCGGTGCCTGAATTGGTGAAGCGGATTTTATCCATGGATGGTATGGCTTCTTTCAGCATTTTGGCAAATTTGACTTCATGTTTTGTCGGAGTGCCGTATAAAACGCCGGATTCCGCTGCTTTAACGATAGCCTCCGTAATATGTGGATGCGCATGCCCTGTGATGATCGGGCCATATGCAGCTAAATAATCGATATATTTATTGCCATCAACATCCCAGAAATAAGCCCCTTTGGCATGATCCATCGCAACTGGCGAACCGCCGCCTACAGCTTTGTAAGAACGTGATGGGCTGTTAACCCCGCCAACGATATGTTCTAATGCCTCTTTATGTAAAAGCTCCGAATTTCTAAAATCCAATCTTAAAACCTCCTATAAATATAAACATATTTCCCCTTAATCATAGCACTTTTCTCTCCGGAAATCTGGGGTGGTAGGCTAGGAAATGTGATTCGTACCCTGGTGGAAACGCATCACCCCCAGAAGAATCAGGATTTCGGGCCATCATTTTTTTGGGGGGATACCAAAACTCCTGCTATGAAAGTGAGGATGGCCAAGATGGTGTCAGGATTTTCGATGTCGAAGGATTGGCGGTTCATTTCGCCCTTGGCTTGGTAATAGATCAGCTGCCCGGTTCCTTTCTCTTCATTAATGCGAAGGTGGAAACTGATGGGGGTGCTTTCGATCGAACCGCTGGAATCCCTTTGGATGACCTGGCATAATAATTCACCGTACTCATCTTCATAAAGGAAGTCATATCGAAGATCGAAAACGACCTTTTCAATTTGGGATAGTAATAATTTTTTGATATTCATAGCATACTCGTCTCCTTTATATATGTATCTGGTACAACGGCCATTCCCTCCCTGAAAATGGTAGATGACATCCAAGCATTTTTATTGTCTAAAAAGGTTGGTTTGGATAAACTAATTCATTAGGACAAGAGATTACGGAGGATGTAACAGGATGAGTGATGCAATTCAAGTGAAACAGCTTCGGAAGGAATTTAAGTCGGCATCAAGCCGTTCAGGGCTAAAGGGTGCCTTCCGGGATTTACTTACCAGAAATTATAAGGTCGTCCCTGCCGTCAATGATATCAATTTTACTGTAAAAAAGGGTGAGATGGTAGCTTATATCGGGGAAAATGGTGCAGGGAAATCGACCACGATCAAAATGCTGACAGGTATTTTGGAACCGACAGCAGGCGAAATCACGGTCAATGGCATGAATCCACATAAAGAGAGGGAAAAGTTCACTCAGACTATCGGAGTCGTATTCGGTCAGCGCTCACAGCTTTGGTGGGATATTGCGGTTCAAGAATCGTTTAGGCTGTTAAAAAAGGTCTATAAGGTAACGGATGAACAATATAACGATCATATGGAACATGTCATCAAGACGCTTGATATCGGTCCTTTGCTGGACAAACCAGTGCGTAAACTCTCGCTTGGTCAGCGAATGCGCTGCGAGCTTGCGGCAGCCTTGATCCACAATCCGCCTTTGCTGTTCCTGGATGAGCCGACAATTGGACTTGATGTGCTCGTGAAAATGAAGATTCGTGAGTTCCTGAAAGAAATCAATGAGAAATATAATACAACAATCCTTTTGACCACCCATGATTTAGGGGACATTGAAGCATTATGTGAGCGTGTAATCATGCTGGATGAAGGGCAAATCATCTATGATGGGGAATTGCAGAGTTTAAAAGATAACTGGGCTGAGGAAAAACAGATCCATTTTCAATTCATCGAGCCGATCGCATTGAAGGAATTGCAATCATTACCGCTCCCATTTACCGCTAACTGGGTTCATGATGAGAAAAATCAAACATACATTGCCTTGTTGAAAGAAGAAAGTGATCATATTTCACAGCTTGTTTCAGCTGTCGTATCTCATTTTAAAATAAAGGACATCAAAATTCATGAAACGTCCATTGAAGAAATTGTTCGCAACATTTACGAAGAAGGCACTGTCTGACTCTCTTATCATTAAGAAACAACGTGTCTATCAAGAAGGGGGAGGGCCATGGGGAAGTATCTTGCCATGATCCGCATGCGTTTTTTAATGATGCTTGCGTATCGAACGGATTATTATACCGGCATTTTAATTTATAGCATTAATATCGGTGCTTATTATTTCTTATGGAATGCGATATATGGAGAAAAAAGCTCCATCGAAGGACTTTCAAGCATGCAGATGACAACCTATGTTGCGGTTGCATGGATGGCGCGCGCTTTTTATTTCAATAATATTGACCGCGAAATCGCCACTGAGATTAAAGACGGCAAGGTTGCCATTGAGATGATCCGGCCTTATAACTATTTAGGCATGAAAACGATGCAAGGACTTGGGGAAGGGATATTCCGTTTTTTCTTCTTCTCGATTCCGGGAATGCTGCTGGTAGCTTTCATTTTTCCTATTGAATTGCCGCGCGATCCGGCTGTATGGGGGATCTTCGGCATTTCCTTGCTGTTCAGTTTCATCATCAATACACAAATTAATTTATTGACGGGAATCACTACCTTTTTCTTATATAATAATGCCGGATTAATCCGCGCTAAAAGGGTTATCATTGATTTATTTTCCGGTCTGCTGCTGCCCATCAGTTTCTATCCTATATGGGCGCAGGAAGTGATGAAATATTTACCCTTTCAAGGGATCAGCTATGTACCAAGCATGATTTTTACGAACGGTTACAGTTCAGGCGAAATTGGCATGGTGCTTTTACAGCAGTTAATTTGGTGCATCATTCTCATAATACCGATTCAGCTTTTATGGATAGTCGCAAAAAAACAGCTGATTATTCAAGGAGGTTGACGGGATGTTTTATGTATCGATGTTTTTTCAATATGTGAGTCAATATATGAAGACAAGACTGCAATATAGAGCCGATTTCTTCATGGAAATCCTATCAGATCTGCTGAATCAGGTCGTGAATCTGGTATTTATCTTGGTCGTTTTCGGACATACGCAATTTTTAAGCGGCTGGAGTCGTGAAGAAATCATATTCATTTATGGATTCTTCCTTATCCCTTTCGCCCTTTTTTCGGCCTTTTTCAACATCTGGGATTTTAATGACCGCTATATCGTCAAAGGTGAAATGGACCGGATATTAACAAGACCGATACATAGCCTGTTTCAAGTCATTTTAGAAAGAATCGAGCTTGAAGCGTTATTTGGTGTTGTGACCGGTTTGATCATTATATTCTATTCGGCGATTTCATTGGATCTTCAGCTTGCGTGGTATGACCCGATTCTTTTCATCATTTTTGCAATAGGCGGGGCACTTGCCTATGCAGCAATATTCGTTGCGATAGCAAGCATTGGGTTCTGGTCGGATGCGAAAACATCCATCATGCCAATGATGTACAATATCGGGAACTACGGGCGCTATCCTGTTGATATTTATAATAAGGTCATCCGTTTTGTCCTTACATGGGTGCTGCCATTCGCGTTTGTCGGTGTCTATCCGGCATCTTATTTCCTAAGAAAAGAAGAGTGGTATGCATATGCATTTGCCACACCTGTAATTGGAGTTGCCTTTTTCGTGATATCCGTTTTCATATGGAATCAGGGAGTGAAGAGGTACCGCGGGGCAGGGAACTGAAAGAACCCCTTCAACAGCATTCATGTTGAAGGGGTTTTTGTTTAGTTCCGTTTTTTCTTTCTTTCGATATATCTTGCTTGGGCTTGAACATATTGCTGTTTTTCCTCTTCCGTCTCCGGAATGACCTGAGGTACGTTTGTCGGCTTACCGTCTTCATCAATGGCAAGCATCGTTAAAAAAGCGCGTGCCGTAAGCTGTTTTTCCCCTGTTAATAGGTTCTCTCGCTCCACTTTCACGTATACCTCCATTGATGTGCGATGAGCACAGGTGACATAAGCTTCAAGGTTGATCGCGTCCCCTGTTTTGATGGGGGCCAAAAAATCAAAAGAGTCGCTTGAAGCAGTCACAACGGGTTTTCGACAATGTCGCATAGCGGAAATGCAAGCTATTTTATCAACATAGGCCATTACTTTTCCGCCAAAGATGGTATTATGATGATTTGTATCCGGTGGAAAAACAAGGTCGGTTAAAAAAGTCCGTGACTGCTGTGTTGGATGGGCAGCGTTCTTTTCAATCATTTGCCTGCTGGTTTACTAAAAGGTTTTTACGGACGACTTTTGCTGCTTCGACCATGTTTTTCAGGGAAGCGACGGTTTCCGGGATACCCCTTGTTTTCAGGCCGCAGTCGGGATTGATCCAAAACTGGTCTTTATCCAATACCTTGATGCCCCGTTCAATCATATCGACCATTTCTTCCACTGCCGGCACACGCGGGCTGTGAATATCATACACCCCCAGACCAATGCCTTTTTCATATGTTTTTTCCTCGAATGCGGAAGCGAGCTCCCCATGACTGCGGGATGTTTCGATGGAAATTACATCGGCATCGAGGGAGGAGATGACATCCATGAAACTGTTGAAGTCGCAATAGCACATATGCGTGTGAATTTGGGTTGTATCCTCCACGCTTGATGTGGATATCAAGAATGAATTCACTGCCCAGTTCAAATACTCGTCGCGATCGCTTTTTTTCAATGGCAGACCTTCTCTAAGTGCAGGCTCATCAACCTGAATCATTTTAATTCCAGCAGATTCCAAGGCAATGACTTCTTTTTCTAAAGCGAGCGCCAGCTGATAGCAAACATTCTCCCTGGAAATATCATCACGGACGAAAGACCAGTTCAAAATCGTAACAGGACCTGTCAGCATTCCCTTCACCGTCTTCTTCGTCAGTGATTGTGCGTATACACTTTCCTTGACTGTCATCGGTTCGATGAAATGGATGTCGCCGTAGATGACTGGCGGTTTCACGCAGCGGGATCCATAGGACTGAACCCAACCCTTTTCTAAAAAGACGAATCCGCCTAATTTATGACCGAAGTATTCAACCATATCCGTCCGTTCGAATTCCCCATGAACGAGAACATCCAAACCGATTTCTTCTTGGATTTCGATCCACCTGCCGATTTCTTCGTTAACGAATGTTTCATATTGCTTGGCTGTCCATTCTCCTCTATTGAATTTCCTGCGTGCTTGTTTAACTTCAAATGTCTGCGGAAAGCTGCCGATCGTAGTCGAAGGGAGAAAAGGTAATTTGAAAAATTCCTGTTGTTTTTGGTAACGGTCTTTAAATGGAAGCTGACGGCCGGCGGTCCTGTTTTTAACCTTTTCGACATTGGATTGTACAGCCCCGTGATTTCGGACATTTGAATTGGCTAACGTTTGAATCGTAAATTTATTGACATCGACTTTTTCGGCGATTGCTTCAATGCCTTGATTATTCCCTTTGACCAAAAGTGTGATTTCCTCAAGTTTCTCATCAGCGAAAGCAAGGGCCTCTTTCACTTCTTTTGAAAGGGCGGTTTCATTACGAACGGTCACCGGGACATGAAGCAGGGAACAAGAGGGCTGTAGCCAGATTTGGTCCTCGGATACCTGTTTCTTAAGTGTCTCGATCAATTCGATTTTTTTGGATAAATCAGAAAGCCAAATGTTTTTTCCGTCAATCACACCCGCTGCAAGCACTTTGTCCTTCGGGAAACCGAATGCCTCAAGATTACTTAAATTCCTCCCTTTATCATGTACAAAATCAAGACCGATCCCTTGGACTTGTAATTCGATGACTTCTTGGTAATGTTCCACGGCATCAAAGTATGTTTGTAGCATGATGTTCAGGTTTGGTGCTGCTTCATTCAGTTTTTCATAGAGGTAAGTAACGGTTTGCATATCATCTTTGGAAATGGATGAAACAAGGGAAGGCTCGTCCATTTGAACCCACTTCACGCCTTCTTGCTCCAACTCCCGCAGGATTTGCGTGTATAGGGGAAGCAGTCTCAGGATGATGCCAGGGATTTCTTCTTTATTGAAGCCTTTTGAAAGAGAGAGGAAAGTATAAGGTCCGATCAAAACGGGCTTCGTTTCGATCCCTAGCTTTTCCTTGGCTTCCCGATATGCTGTAAGTGGTTTATTTTCTGTTAAAGTAAGATGTGCCAGTTTTAATTCAGGGACAATATAGTGATAGTTCGTATTGAACCATTTCGTCATTTCTGAAGCGACTTCATCATTGTTTCCGCGGGCCATTGAATAATAAACGGAAAGGGGGACTCTTCCTCCTTCATAAGCTGAATAACGTTCAGGAACAAGACCGAACATGACGGACATATCCAGCATTTGATCATAGAAAGTGAAGTCGTTGACAGGGATGATATCAATGCCCCGTTGCTTCTGTTTTTGTAAGTTGCCTAAACGGATTGCCTTTAGTTGTGCCGTAAATTCCGCTTCATCGATTTTACCTGACCAGTATGCTTCCAATGTACGTTTCCATTCACGATCTTCCCCGATTCGAGGGTAACCCAAACTGCTGCTCTTCAAAATTCCCATCCTCCTACATTCAATTGATCGAACAAAAAAAAGCATTCCTAACCGTCAAAAAAGAAAGTTAGAAATGCTTAAAATAAAGAGGCATGCAAAATGCCGCTTACAATTATAAGGTCCCTAACACCTCCCTATCTCCCGTAGGTTAAAACAGTGTTGTCGAAATAGGCAGGTCTCCTGACTTAGGGAATATCATTAGCGACTGGCCTTCCCGATCCGTTGATCAGTGGCATATTGATTGACGCTAACATTCCCATTACAGTGGCGGGACCGTGCCGGAATTACACCGGACTTCCCTTTTAATCCTAATGAAAATTAGGAACCTATTTCCACATATGAAATTTTGCAAAACCTGCCTTGTTAACTGTTCGCAGGTCAAAGATTTATAAAATAAAAACTATTATAAAAATTTAGACAATCTTAACATATCCGACCAAAAGGGTCAACATGGAAAAAAGATTAGGGAAAGTTTCCGTTTAATGCGTTTGTCGGTGATAAGGCTGATTCCTAAAAAGAATATATTGTTTGGACAGGGAGTATGTATAGAGGGAGTGGCGTTTTGAAATGGGGCGTGGGGGATGACTTTCTACATCTTGATTGCAGGGATCATTTTTTGCATGGTGATGAGCATTCGTACGTTATTTCTTGTTGAGTCGGGAGGAAAGAAGTTTTCTCTTGAGGATATGCTGTGGCTTGGCAATTTATATGCGACGATATTAGTTGGATTTGCACTGATATATTTATTATACGAGCTTCAGAATCATTCGGTGATTCTTGATATGGGCAATCGGTTGGATGGGACTTTCTATGAACAATTGAAAACTTCTTTTTATTTTAGTGCGATGACGATGTTTTCTGTAGGATATGGAGATATAGCCCCGATTGGCATGGGCAGGATGATAGCTACCATTCAGGCCTTCATTGGGTATACACTGCCGGCAGCGTTCGTGATTCGTACGGTGATCGATCTGGAGCAGAAAGATAGGAAGGATAAATGAAAGTTGTGTTTCTTTCGATTATTGGGTACTCTTACCATAATGAAAGAAATGGAGGGTTCAATATGACTGTTAAAATTGGAGAAAAAGCACCTGATTTCAAACTCCCTGCAAACAATGGTGAAATGGTTTCCCTATCGGATTTTAAGGGGAAAAACATTGTATTATATTTTTACCCAAAAGACATGACGCCAGGTTGCACGACGGAGGCCTGTGATTTCCGGGACCATAATGAGCAATTCGAGGAATTGAACGCGGTCATCCTCGGTATCAGCCCAGATCCAGCGGCACGTCATGAAAAATTCATCGAAAAACATGGATTGCCTTTTCTGCTGCTGGCTGACGAAAATCATGAAGCGGCTAAAATCTTTGATGTTTGGCAATTGAAAAAGAACTTCGGCAAGGAGTATATGGGCATTGAACGTTCAACTTTCCTGATTGATAAGGCTGGAAATGTAGTCAAAGAATGGCGAAAAGTAAAGGTTAAAGGCCACGTCGAAGAAGCGCTTGAAACTCTTCGCGAACTCGAAAAATAAGGGATAGGCAGATGAAGGATGAGAGGATAACGAAGCTTGCAGCCAGGCTGGTTCATCATTCGATACAATTACAGCCTAAAGAGAGAATCCTCATACGGGGGCATATCAACACGAAACCATTATTGAAAGAGTTGATTGATGAAATATACAGAGTTGGTGCTTATCCATATGTGGAACTCGAGGACGATGAGATAAGCCGCCACCTGTTACTAGGGAATGTGAAGGAGCAGCTTGATACAGCTTCACAATGGGCCTTGAAGAAATACACGGATATCGATGCGGTCATCATCATCACTGGGGAAGAAAACAATGCGGAAATGACTGATGTTCCCATCGAGAGGCACCGTCTCCAAGGGGAGGCCATGAATTCCCCTACACTTTTTTATGTAAACAACCGACGTTGGGTCTTACTTAATTATCCCACCAAGGCAGCAGCGCAAAAAGCCGGCATGACCTTCAATAAATACGAAGACTTTCTTTTGAACGTATGCACAATGGATTACGGGAAAATGGAGGCGGCTTTGAAGCCGTTAAAACATTTGATGCAACGTACTGACAAAGTCAGGATCGTTTCACCAAGGACAGATTTGACCTTTTCCATCAAAGGCATGCCGGCCGTCATATGTGCCGGAAAAAAGAATTTACCGGATGGGGAAGTATTTACGGCACCCATAAAAGATAGTCTCAATGGAAGGATATCCTTCAACACACCCACAACCTATGAAGGAATTACCTTTAGTGATATAGAATTAAACTTGAAAAAGGGGAAAATCATTAAAGCGACTTCCAATCGTAATCTTGAAATGAACCAAATTCTGAATATTGATGAAGGGTCCCGGTTTATAGGGGAGTTCGCTATTGGAATCAATCCATACATATTGGAACCTATGGACGATGTTTTGTTCGATGAGAAAATAAGCGGGAGTCTGCACTTGGCTCTTGGGCTTGCCTATGATGAAGCGGATAATGGAAACCGGTCATCGATACATTGGGATATGGTCTTGATCCAGCGTCCGGAATATGGGGGCGGTGACATCTATTTCGACGACGTCCTGATCAGAAGGGATGGCTTTTTTGTTTTGCCGGAATTACATGCATTAAACCCAAATTCTTTAAAATAAAGCCTTTTTTAATAAGGATGAGGCTTTTGTCCAACTCAAAAAGGGGACACCCGAATATGCTTTATTAAGGGAATACCTCCTCAGAGAAAGTTGCGCGGGACACATAGAGCCCGTGTTTTTTTATGTTAATAAAAGGGGGAGATAAACATGTTAATACTTTCGACTGTCATTCCGAATGAAGGTATCCAAATGAAAATGATGAAAGCTTTTCCTGATTTGAACTTCATTTATCAAAAAGAATGGAAAGATGGGCCGCTTCGTGAAGCGGAAATCTTAATTACATATGGTGAAGATTTAACTGAAGAAATCATTGAGAAAGCAGCGAACTTGAAATGGATCATGGTCATGAGTGCAGGGATGGAACTAATGCCATTTAAAGCCATCGAGGAACGAGGCATTATGGTGACCAACGCAAGAGGCATACATAAAATCCCGATGGCCGAGTATACGATAGGGATGCTTTTGCAATATGAAAAGAAATTGAAGCTGCTTATGAAGAATGAAAAGGAAGAATTGTGGGATAGAAAGATTGAAGTAGGGGAATTGAATGGCAAGACCATGCTCGTATTGGGTGTAGGTGCAATAGGAGGGGAAGTGGCTCGTCTTGGGAAAGCCTTTGGGATGAAGACGATAGGAGTGAACCGGAGCGGGAAACCGGTGGGATCCATTGATCACCTGTATGACCTGGATCATTTATTGGAAGCCATACCGGGAGCCGATTATATAGTATCCGTCCTGCCAAGTACGGATGAAACGAAGGGCCTTCTGCAAAAAGAACACTTCAAAGCCATGAAAGAATCTGCAGTATTCGTGAATATTGGCCGCGGCGACCTGATTAAAGATGAAGTGCTGATCGAAGCCCTGGATGCCGGGGAATTGTCTCATGCCATCTTGGATGTATTTGATTCGGAGCCTTTAGGAAAAGGGCATCCGTTTTGGAGGATGGAGAATGTTACAGTCACACCGCATCTTTCAAGTAAAAGCGGAGAATATTTACCAAGGACCTTTGCCATATTCGAAAAAAATATGCGTGAATACCTGAAAGCTGGAAAAGACTTCACCAACGTAATCGACTTATCTAGGGGATACTAAGTTCAATGCAAAAATGGGAAAGAATCAAGTCTTCATGAATAAACTAAAAAAGAATGGTTAAGCCATTGAATTATTGACAAATTCAACGTATAAAAGGTACACTATTTATAAACATTATAATTTAAGAATGCATACTTAATGAGAAAAAGAGGTGGATGACGGTGTCTGAAGTTCAGTTAAAAGAAGCGTTGGATTCCTTAAAAGATACCGGTGTAAGAATAACTCCTCAACGCCATGCGATACTTGAGTATTTGATAAGCTGCATGTCCCACCCTACCGCTGATGATATATATAAAGCGCTGGAAGGCAAGTTTCCGAATATGAGTGTGGCAACGGTTTATAACAACCTGCGTGTATTCCGCGAGGTAGGTTTGGTAAAAGAACTTACGTATGGGGATTCTTCGGCAAGGTTTGATTTTGTGACGACGAATCATTATCATGTAATTTGCCAAACTTGCGGTAAAATTGTGGACTTCGATTATCCTGCATTGGATGAAGTCGAGCATTTCGCAGCACAAGTCACTGGTTTCAATGTTAGTCACCATCGGATGGAAATCTACGGCGACTGTATGGATTGTGCGAAAAAAGAATCGCATTAAAAAAAGTTCCTCCACTTGGTTGGAACTTTTTTTCATGTTTATGAAGAAATGATACAATTGTTAAAGCCTTCGTGAAAGGGAATTCAGCTAATCGACTTAATCATGCAGGCTTTTCCGGTTATATTTTTCATTGAATTCTTCGCCTTCCAACTTTTTGTCAAGTGTCAATGGTTCTTCACAATGCATGCAAATATCTACACGTCCTAGTATTTTTGTAGGTTTGCTGCAGTTAGGGCAGACAACCTGGATCGATTTTGTAGAAAGCATTCCAATCCAGAAATAGACCCCTGTGCTTGCGATTATGAATAAAAGGCCCAGCCCCATGAAAATCGTCATGACAACAGGATGTGTTTTGAAGAAAAGCCCAAGGTACATTACGATAAAGCCAATGAAAATCAAACTCAAAGCAAAAGTGCGTATTTTATTGATTTTGCTAGAATATTTAGCCATGGATTGTCCCTCCTAAAATATAACTTTAACTATAACATAAACAATGGATGGAACAAAAAAGAAATAAAGGATACATATTACTTTTGAATTGAAATGGTTTGGGGTAAGGGAACTAAGCAGGAATTTGAAGAGTTTTGTCGAAAATCTAAAAAAAAGGTTTTGGAGGAATTTATGATGGAAGATATCCTTCGCCCGATTTATCAAGAGCGAGCAAGTTTAAAATCTACACTTGGAATCTTGTTAGTAGAAAAAAGAGATGATAATAGCCCGATTACCGATACGTTTGACTACATCCTTTTTGTAATTGCAGACGAAGCAGAAGAGGCCGTGTTTTTAAAACACTACACATACCAGGATAAAAAGGCGGCCCTGCATATCGTAAAGGAAGACCAATTAAAAGAATGGCTCCTATTAGGCACGAACCGCAAAGTGGTTGACTGGATATATAACGGGAAGGTCCTTTTTGACCGGAACGAATATCTGGACCGTTTGAAAACCGAAATCCGGGAGTTCCCCTTCTATGGAAGGAAGTTAAAGATGGGGATGGAGTTCGCGAAGTTAATTCGCAGGTACATGGATGGGAAAAGCTTCTTTGAAAAAGGCCATCATCTTGAGGCATACAATCATATCGTTCATTCCCTGCATCATTTGGCCCGTTTGGAGATAATAGAACAGGGCTTTTATCCGGAGGTTACTGTCTGGAACCAAGTGAAGCATATGGAACCTGAAATTTACAAGCTGTATAAAGAATTGATCAGCAGTGAGGAAACGCTCGAAAAAAGATTGGAGCTTTTATTCCTTGCGAGCGAATTTCTTATATATTCGAGGACGAATGCAGGTTCACAGCATTTGGTCGAAATAATGGGAATGAAAGAAGATCCGTGGACGATTGCAGAGCTTATGGAGCATCCGGAAGTTAAGTTTTATTCAGTAGACCTAGGCGTTTTATTGGAATATTTGATAGAGAAGAAGGTAATCGATGTCATCAAAGCGGAGACAAAAGGGCACGAGGTATATCATCGGTTTTATCGTGTATCAAAAAACTTTTAAAAAATGCATTTTTATTGTTGACCAATAATAATATAGGTGTTATATTAATACATGTCGCTGCGGGACATCAGCTTTCGCAGCTTCATCAAAACAAAAAAAATAAAAAAACATGTTGACAACGGAGTTGAAAACATGATAAGATGTAAAAGTCGCTTACGAAGTAGACGACATCGAAATTGCTCTTTGAAAACTGAACAAAACAAAGCGCCAACGTTAAATTTTAAGTGAGCACACACTATCA
>NZ_JBYSYV010000041.1:0-20398 GCF_058783805.1 Peribacillus sp. FW305-BF15
TTTGCTTTTTTGATAGTGTGTGCTCACTTAAAATTTAACGTTGGCGCTTTGTTTTGTTCAGTTTTCAAAGAGCAATAATGGAGCGGGTGAAGAGAATCGAACTCTCATCATCAGCTTGGAAGGCTGAGGTTTTACCACTAAACTACACCCGCATTTAATTTTAAAGTATTTTCAGAAAGAAAGAATGGTCGGGAAGACAGGATTCGAACCTGCGACCCCTTGGTCCCAAACCAAGTGCTCTACCAAGCTGAGCTACTTCCCGTAAAATATGGTGCGCCCGGCGGGAGTCGAACCTACAACCTTCTGATTCGTAGTCAGATGCTCTATCCAATTGAGCTACGGGCGCTAATTTCTATGATGTTATTGGTGCGGCCGAGAGGAGTCGAACCTCCACGGGGTTTCCCCCACTAGGCCCTCAACCTAGCGCGTCTGCCATTCCGCCACGACCGCGAAAGCGACTTTGTAAGTTTAACACCTTTTCAACTTGATGTCAAGAAGAAAAATATCAGTGCGGGTGAAGGGACTTGAACCCCCACGCCTTGCGGCGCCAGATCCTAAGTCTGGTGCGTCTGCCAATTCCGCCACACCCGCGAAAATAAATGGTGAGCCATGAAGGATTCGAACCTTCGACCCTCTGATTAAAAGTCAGATGCTCTACCAACTGAGCTAATGGCTCTAAATAAAAATGGCTGGGCTAGAAGGGATCGAACCTTCGCATGACGGAATCAAAATCCGTTGCCTTACCGCTTGGCTATAGCCCAATAATTAAACACTAATTAACAACCAGGATAATATTATATCACGATAATATTTATTTAGCAAGTGTTTTTTAAGAAAAAAATGGCGGTCCCGACGGGAATCGAACCCGCGATCTCCTGCGTGACAGGCAGGCATGTTAACCGCTACACCACGGGACCAGTATTTTGATTGTGTATAAGAAAGTGACCCATACGGGATTCGAACCCGTGTTACCGCCGTGAAAGGGCGGTGTCTTAACCGCTTGACCAATGGGCCTTGATATAAAAATATGTAACTGGCGGAGAAGGAGGGATTTGAACCCTCGCGCCGCTTACGCGACCTACACCCTTAGCAGGGGCGCCTCTTCAGCCTCTTGAGTACTTCCCCAAAAAAAATGGCTCCGCAGGTAGGACTCGAACCTACGACCGTTCGGTTAACAGCCGAATGCTCTACCACTGAGCTACTGCGGAATAATGAAAATTGGGTTCCTTTTTCACGCTCAAGGACCTTAGTGTTTGTCGTTAAGGACAAGTTGTTATCTTGTCGACTCTTATGATTATAAAGAGGTTGCAACCTAAAGTCAAGAGTTCTTTTATGTTTTTTTATTTTTTTGTTTTTTGCTCCTTAAACCCTTGGTAAATCAATGTTCCACGACATTTACCACAAACGAAACGGGTAGTGTCGATTCGTTTTTTTCTTATATATACCTGCTGACAGTCTTCACATTTATATTGAATTGTATTCATCTTTTTCTTTAATTGGTTAGATGGCAGCGGCTCGCAAAATCTCGGTGCCCCCACTTTTTTGAGTAAATGCTTAAAATCCGCATCACGATGCTGGTACCCCTTCTTCTCGATGTGCAGATGGTAATGGCACAATTCATGCTTAATGATTCCAATCAATTCTTCCACACCGCGTTCATCAAGATACTTTTTATTTATTTCTATATTGTGTGAACGGAGCAAGTATCGTCCTCCTGTTGTCCGGAGACGCGGATTAAAACTCGCTTGGTGTCTAAAGGCCTTTTTAAAGTCTTTCAACGAAATTTCTTCCACTAGTTTTTGCAATTGACGATTATCCATTTCCCCCTCCCTTTCCTTGGTAACATGACAACCCATTATAACATAGACTAATAATACAATAGGAAACTAAGGGAGGAAAAGCTATGCCTAATTGGTTCCAGAATCAAATCCGCAAAGCCTTTTATGAAAAGGATTATTATCAAGTGAAGATGTTGAATCAATGTTGGTTTTTTTATCAAAAGAAAGAAAGTCTCAGATTATAGATTCGACATTGTTCCAAATATAAATACATCATTTCAAAAAAACCCCTTCTAATATAGAAGGAGCTTACCTTAGGTTAGTTTTGATCCTTTGGCTCGAGCATCGTTAAAGATACCCTTTGCTTTTTGGAGTCAACTAGTTCGACCCAGACTGTGACAACATCCCCAACGGCAACTACATCCAATGGGTGCTTTACAAACCGGTTGCTCAGTTTAGAAATATGCACCAGTCCATCCTGTTTAACACCGATGTCCACAAACGCACCAAAATCCACAACATTCCTCACTGTACCTTGTAACTCCATCCCAGTTTGCAGATCCTCCATTTTTAGTACATCCTGCTTAAGCAGCGGTTTTGATAACTCATCCCGAGGATCTCTTCCCGGTTTCATCAAATCATCGATGATATCTTTGATCGTAATTTCCCCAATTTCCAATTCATTGACCAAATCAGCAGGATTTAGCTTACCTAACTCTTCATTCAGTGCATCACTGCCTAAATCCTCAGATGCGAATCCCATTTTCTTCAATAATTTATTCACGGCACTGTAGTTCTCAGGATGTATCGCGGTTTGATCTAAAGGTTCATCTCCATTAATGATACGTAAGAATCCTATACATTGTTCATATGTTTTGGCACCAAGCCGGGGAATCTTCTTTAATTCCTTCCTGCTTTGAAATTTCCCTTCCACTTCCCTTTTCTTCACGATATTTTGAGCAACCGATTTTGATAAACCAGCTACATATTGTAAGAGAGACGATGAAGCGGTATTGACATTAACCCCCACCTGGTTAACAGCTGTTTCCACTACAAAAGTGAGGGATTCCGTTAACTTTTTCTGAGACACATCATGTTGATACTGGCCTACCCCCACAGATTGCGGATCAATTTTAACAAGTTCAGCAAGGGGATCTTGAAGCCTTCTGCCTATCGAAACTGCGCTTCTCTGTTCAACTTGAAGATCCGGAAACTCTTCACGTGCTATATCTGAAGCTGAATACACACTGGCTCCCGCTTCATTAACAATGATATATGAAATGTTCCCTTTCACTTCTTTTAAAATATCTGCAATGAATTGCTCTGATTCACGTGATGCTGTTCCATTGCCGATTGCCACGATCTCAACCGAGAACCGCTGAAGTATATCGATCGTTTTTTCACGGGCAGCATGAAGTTTCGCAGCAGGAGGATGCGGATAGATTACACTGATATCAAGTACCTTTCCGGTTTCATCAATGACAGCGAGCTTACAGCCAGTCCTATATGCCGGATCTAAGGCGAGGACCACTTTTCCTTTAAGCGGAGGCTGCAAGAGCAGGTTCCGGAGGTTTTCAGAGAAAATGTGGATAGCTTGATCCTCAGCTTTTTCCGTCAGCTCTTTTCTGATCTCCCGCTCTACAGAAGGCATGATCAAACGCTTAAGTCCATCCTCTATCGCAGATTTAAGAACAACTTGGGCTTCAGATTTGTTATTTTTAATGATTTTACGTTCCAGATGACCAACGATGACTTCAGACCGGGGCTGAATGGAGATTCGCAAAACCTCTTCCTTTTCACCTCTGTTCAGCGCCAACACCCGATGAGGTACGATTCTTTGAACCGGCTCCTCATACTCATAGTACATTTCGAAGATTTTTTTCTCGTCCTTCTCTTCATTTTTCACAGTTGAAATCACTTTTCCAGCTTTGAAAATTTCGGCCCTTATCCACTTCCTTAATTCTGCATCATCGGAAATATATTCAGCTATGATATCCTGCGCACCTGCAATAGCCTCTTCAATAGAAGGAACTTCTTTTTCTGCCGATATGAATTCGGCTGCCTTTTCGCTGACTCGAGGATGCATTTGGCATTCCAAAAGCCAATTGGCCAGTGGTTCAAGCCCCTTTTCTTTAGCAACTGTCGCTTTCGTTCTCCTTTTTTGTTTGAATGGCCTGTATAAATCCTCGACTTCCTGCAGTTTTGTTGCCTTTTCGATTTGTTTTGTTAATTCTTCCGTCAATTTCCCCTGTTCACCAATTGAACGAGTAACTTCCGCTTTCCTCTGGCCAAGGTTTTCTAGATAGTTCCATCTTTCCATAATGGAACGAATCTGCACTTCATCAAGTGAACCCGTCATTTCTTTTCTATACCGTGCAATAAAAGGGACAGTATTCCCCTCTTGCAGCATTTGTATGACGTTTTGAACTTGATGATTTTTCAAAGTCAGCTCATTGGATATTTGTTTTATCAATTCTTTTAATGTATCTTCTACAACGATCATTTTGTATACCTCCAACCTTTTGCTCTAATATATACAGTCTAGCAAATGAGCGATGAAGTTGCGAATTCCATACAAAAAAGCTCACTTCCGAATTATGGCGAAAGTAAGCTTCCTAAAATGAAAGTTGTATCATCTGCAGTTAATGGACTGCTTTTTAATATGCATTGGGCGTTCTTATCGATAGGGACCAGCCTTTTTAAAAAAGACTTAGCTCCCTTAAGTTCCAAACCATCGGAATGAAGAATGAATTTAGCATTTGGTTCATATTTGTATCTTTGCGTCCTGTATTTTTGTTTTCTGCCGGATAAATACCCTGTAACAGGTAAAGGGTAAACGAGTTTATCGTCGTTTGGATTATACAGGAAAAAGCGGATGTTACCCACTGAACTGTATACAAATTCATTCTTATCATAAAAGATTTTCAAAATGGAAACGGCTGCCCCCCGTTTATCGACTAAAACTTGATTGCACACTGCCATTAGTGCTTCCACATCCAACTCATGATTACGTTTAACTTCCTCGATGACGGCATGGGAGGAATCGTATGCATTTTTCCCGCTGCCTAGCCCATCTGCCAAGACACATACAAAGTATTCTTCCGTATGAAGAAAAAAGTAATCATCACCACAGTAAACCATCCCGTTTTTAGACGATTGTGAGACAAGGACTTCTATTTTTTCTCCCCTTAGAATATCTTTGATCACTGAATTAACTCCGAGTTTTCAGCATTAATGGCTTCTTGAAGTTTCTTGATCGCGCGGCGTTGGAGCCTTGACACATGCATTTGGGAAATCCCAAGCTTATCGCCAGCTTCTTTCTGGCTTAAATTCTCTAAATAAGTATGTTGAATGATCATCTTTTCACGGTCACTCAGCACATGAAGCACCTTTTCAAGCACAAGTCGCTGATTGACCTTTTCAAAACCTTCATCGACATTTCCGAATATATCAAGCAATGTGACAGTGCCGCCATCAGAATCCGCCTCAATAGAATGATCCACGGATAAAGCTTGATAGCTTTTTCCCATTTCCATCGCCTCTAAAACTTCTTCCTCGGTCACGCCAATACTATCGGCTATTTCATCTATTCTTGGTGAACGGTGCAGAGTTGTCGTTAACTCCTCGACAGTCACCCTGATTTTCGGACCTAGTTCCTTAATTCTCCTTGGCACATGGACACTCCATGTTTTGTCACGAAGGAACCTTTTGATTTCCCCGATAATAGTAGGGACGGCAAATGCCTCAAAGCTCTTACCGAAAGATTCATCATATCGTCGAATGGCACCTAATAGACCAATCATGCCGACTTGGGAGATATCCTCCTGAAATGATTTCCCTTTCGCATACTTACGGGAGATTGTTTCAACCAAACTTTTATAATGGATGACGAGATTACTCTGTGCTTCTTCATCTTGATTCTGCTGGTAAGCTCTGATCCATTCATTTACCTGTTCTCTTTGTGCCTGATTAGGTTGAGACTGTTTTTGCATCCATCTCCACCTGCTCTCCTTCTAAAAACTTAGTCATAAATACAGTAACCCCATCATGCTGATGAATTTTTACATCATCCATCAAAGTTTCAATAAGGTAAAGACCCAAGCCTCCTTCTCTCAAAAGTTCGACTTTTTGTCCATTTTCGTATGGACCTAGCCCTTGACGAACCTCCTCGAAATTACAGCTCTTGCCACTATCGGAAACCATGACCTCCAAACGGTCAGGATAAAGGCCGAAACTTACTTTCACTTCACCTTTTTCAGAATCCTTGTATGCATGCTGTACCGCATTTGTACAAGCCTCACTGGTAGCGATTTTCAAATCCTCTATTTCATCATACGCAAATCCCATCCGGCTTCCAATTCCAGAAAGCGTTAAACGAATGACACCGATGAATTCTGGTTTTGCAGGTATTTTCATTTCGATGTAATCATATACTTGACTCATTCTAACCCACCCTCTGTACCACTTTTTATATCAATGATATCTGCAAGACCTGTTATATCAAATAAACGTCGTAACCTTTCCGATAATCCAACTAACGTGAACTCACCATTATGTGCCCTAACACTTTTAAAAGCACCGACAAATACCCCAAGTCCCGTACTATCCATATACGAAACTTCAGTTAAATCAATAGTAATCGAAACATTTTCCTGCTCTGAAATTGGAAATAGTGATTCTCTTAGTTTCGGCGCAGTATAAGCATCGATTTCACCTTTTAGTTTTACATTAAATTCAGTATTCAATTCATTAACATCTACTGTTATATTCATCCTTGACCCACCTCTTCAAATCCTCTTCATTCCTATATCTATACCCAGCAGTAACAATGCTAAACATTTGATTTTAAAATTATTAATGTAAAATCATCCCTCAGTTGGAAGTTCTGCATTTTCTCCAATTGTTTATATATATTATTCACCATTTCCTGGGCTTGCAAATGCATATTTTTTTTAATCAAACCAATAAGCGTTTCCCTTTCTATGAACCCATCATTCGTGCGGCACTCCGTTACTCCGTCAGATAATAGAATGATCATGTCGCCACGATTCACCGTTTTTTCATATTGGCGATACCTTGTTTTTTTATCAACGCCAAGCAACAAGCCCTTTGCATCCAAATCGCTAAAAGTACCTGTAGCTGCGTCATAGTAAAATCCAGGTTCATGTCCGGCTGAAGCATAGGAAAATTGCCTGTCATGCGGATCATATAAACCATAGAACATGGTTATGAACATGCTTGGATCAACATTATGCTCCACAACCCGGTTCAAACTCTCAAGTACACTTTTCGGTTCATGACGATGCTCCGGAAGACTGTCCATCGCATATTTGATCATCGACATGCACAGCGCAGCAGGAATCCCTTTTCCAATGACATCGGCTATCCCAACACCTATACGCTCATTTTCATCCTGGACGAAGTGATAGTAATCCCCGTTCATCTGCCTCGCAGGAACACTGATCGCCCCAATTTCAAGAGCTTTGATATCAGGTATTTCCGTTTCCAAAAGAGTATGTTGAACGTTTGCCGCTATCTCGATTTCCGTTTTCAATTCCTGCTGTTGATGTCTGAGGCTTTGATGCTCACGGTATGCAATGCCGTAGCCCATCATGACTTCTAGCAGAAAATCGAAAGAATCCAGTACTTTTCCCGGTAATTCCGGGTAAAGTTCCATTAAGTTATTTTTATGCATACTTATGATTTCTTCTGGAGATATATTGTATTTGATATGTAGGCGGCTAATCTTCTGCCCTTGATAGAGTGCCTGCTCATTTTGGTCTTTAAGATAAGTAGAAAGCGCCTCATGATACTTTTTCTCCATGTTCTCCCTAATATCCATAGTCCCCCCCTAACGGAGCCATTTCGTCGCGATAATCTTAGTCCCTTCACCTGGTATCGATTCAATATCAAAGTCATCCATTAAACGTTTGGCTCCAGGAAGGCCTGCCCCCAGCCCCCCTGAGGTGGTATATCCATCTTCCATGACTCTGCGGATATCCTCAATTCCCGGCCCTTGGTCTTCTGCAATGATTTTCAATCCTGACTTCCCATTTATATTTAGCTTTTCTATGCTAACACTGCCTTGTCCAGCATATAGGTATATGTTTCGGGCCAATTCGCTAATGGCCGTTGTGATTCTGGCCTGGTCTACAGTACCGAACCCCAACTCTTTAGCGACATTTCTTCCGAGCTGCCTTGCAGCTACGATGTCCCATTCATTTATGATTTTTACGCAGGATTGGAACTCCATTCTTTAATCCCCCAATTCCTGTTGTAATTTCTCCAGGCCTTTCTCTAAGTCTAATGCTGTCAGAACATCATCGAGACTAATTCCTAGTTCAATCAATGTTATTGCAACAGCAGGCTGGATTCCCGTAATTACAACTTTGGCCCCCATAAGCTTAGACATGCTAAAGACATCGCCTAATACCTTTGCGATAAAAGAATCAATAAAATCTATTGAGGTAATATCTATAACTACGCCATTCGCGCTTGTTTCATGAATCTTATGCAGTAAATCCTCTTGAAATTGGAGCGCTGTCATATCATCCAATTCCCACTGTATAGAGACTAACAAGCAGTCATAAAGCTTTAATATCGGAATCCTCATCCTTATCCCTCCACCTTTACGATCTTACGGCTCGTTAATTCCAACGCAACTTCTATCCCTTTTTTCAATGTATTTTTTGTAATCACTTCATTTAAATTAATGCCAAGATTAACGATGGTTTGAGCAATTTCAGGGCGGATGCCGCAAAGTATGCATTTGGCGCCCACTAAGCGGACTGCTTCTGCCGCTTGAATGATATGGTGGGCAACCATGGTATCCACGACCGGCACGCCCGTTATATCAATCAGAACAACTTCAGATCTATGCTTAACCACGCCGGTCAGCAGGTTTTCCATTATCTGTTTGGCACGTTCTGTATCTATCGTACCAACCAAGGGCATGACCGTAATGCCTTCCAATACGGGAATGAGCGGTGCCGAAAGTTCTTGCAACGCTATTTTTTGCATGGAAACCGTTCTTTCCCAAGTTTGGGTATATATATTGACTATTTCATTATTTATCGGTGTCGCCCATTTATCCAAATGGTTAACAAGATTGACTTGATTATCCGGAGTAACGAGACCCTTTTCCACCATTCCATTTATGACAATTAACGTGAATTTATGAAGTCCTTCATTGACGAAAGTAAGAGGCCATCCCAATTGGACGACTTTCTCGGCAAAATCTGAAAGCTTCAATGTGAATTCCTTGTTTTTACTATCAACGTTCGTGATGATCATATCTATAAATTCACTGCTCGTTTGCGTGAACATTTGATCTGAGACGACTTTAATTAATCTTTCGTCCGTGCTTTCCTTCATGATGCCCATCCACTCAGTAAGGATGTAATCTTGATTTTGCTTAATAAAATCGTAAACCAATTGATTCATAATATCCTCCCATTCTAACACAATTGCTATGTTTCCCTGTCCACGTCACAAGGATGTTAACTAACTGTAATGTTATGCCATTTGGATTTCCTTAGAGGCTTTTTTTAGGTATTTACAACATAACTATATACCCGAAATTCAGGTAAGAAAAACATCATTCCAAGAAAAGTTTGGAGGATACTATAAAAAACTTTCAAATATCTTATTGTATACTGTTTTTATTCGTCAAATTTTTCATATTTCCTGCTGTATACTTTTTGGACACATGTTTATGTTAATTCATAAAAAAAACACGATTCCCACAGTACAGGAATCGTGCCATCTAAATAATATCAAGAATGATTTGTATTATAATAACGCCCGGTTTAACGGGAAAAATTTTCTTTAAAACTCAATGAGGCCTAAACTTATTTGCAAAGCTTCATTGACTTTTTGCATCATCGGTTCGTCAAGATGCGTAATTTTATCAGTTAAACGCTGCTTATCGATTGTCCGGATCTGTTCTAATAAAATGACGGAATCCCGTTCGAATCCGTACTTTTTTGCATTAATCTCAACATGTGTAGGCAATTTCGCTTTTTGAATTTGAGCTGTAATGGCTGCCACGATCACAGTCGGACTAAAGCGATTACCAATATCGTTTTGTAAAATTAGTACCGGACGGGTTCCACCCTGCTCTGAACCGACTACCGGGGAAAGGTCTGCGAAGTATACGTCACCACGCTTAACAACAATCAATGGCTCAGCCTCCGCTAACTAATCGTTCAACGCAATGACCAGCCTCGAATTCAGCCTGGAAGGCTTCAGAAGCAATCGTTAAATTAATGGCCGCCATTTCAATATAACCGCGTTTCATCGATTCACGAAACTCTTTCTTTTTACGTTCGCGAAGATACATTTTTGTGGCACGATAAATAAATTCACTGCGATTCACATTTTCCTCACTCGCATACCCGTCTAACTCTGTTAAAAAATTTTGAGGTAATCGAATTAATATCTCTCTTGTTGCGCTGGATTCAGACACAAACATACACCTCCACCATCACTACACACCTTTATTATATATCCTTTTCAATATTACCATTAAAATGCCTATCTGCAAAGAGTATATTCTATTCTCAATCCTATTATCAGCATAATAAAGGAAATCTTATTCACAATCTTAGGATTTTTTTACAATCCGCTCATTCCAAAATGAAGTTGCGTACATGATTCACCTGATTGTCTTTCAAATATATGCGGGGCACTCTTGCTCCTATCATGCATGTCACCTCATAGTTGATCGTTTCCAGTTTTGCCGCTATCTCATCGACAGTAATCGATTCATCCCCATCATTCCCGATTAATGTGACCACAGTTCCTACAGGGTATGGTCCAGGCAGCTTGATCATGCATTGATCCATGCAAATCCTCCCGACTATGGGCACTCTTTTTCCATCCACAAGAACTTCCTGACCTTGCAGCTTACGGATCCAGCCGTCAGCATATCCGATTGGCAAAGTTCCAATCCATTCATCACCTTCAGCCGTATAAGTCGCTCCATAGCTAACGCTTTCACCCTTAGCAAGCTGTTTAACCGCGACCATCTCCGTTCTCAATGATATAGCCTGTTTTAATGGAAATGGCAATATCGGCTTCATCTCCATGGAAGGACTCAAACCATACATGGAAATCCCCATTCTTACTGCATTCCATTCTGAATCGGTGAACCTTAGAGAAGCTGCACTATTGGCTGCATGAACATATTCCGGCTTTCCCGTCAATTCGGAAAGCATCCCTTTAAAAAAGGCAAGCTGCTTTTCATATAAGTCCGTCTTAATTTCATCCGCAGTCGCGAAATGAGTGAATATCCCTTGGAAATTGAAACAAGTTTCCCTCTTAAGCAAACTTTCCACTTTCATGAGTTGACCTTTATCTCGAATGCCGATTCTCCCCATGCCGCTATCCACTTTTACATGGATTTGCAAAACTTGTCCCGGTTTCAACAAATCCTTCGCCTTCTCCAACCATGCTTCATCGAAAACCGTCACGGAAATACCATGCTCGGCAGCAAGCGCTGCACTTTCAGGCCTAGAAGCCCCAAGGACAAGAATCGGAGCCAATATACCTTTATTCCGTAAGGCAAGAGCCTCATCCAAAAAAGCTACACTTAAAAAATCCGCCCCCGCATCAAGCGCCGTTTTAGCCACTTCATAGTCCCCGTGGCCATAAGCATTGGCTTTGACGACAGCGAAAAGACTAACGCCCTTTTTCAGACTTTTTTTCATTGAAGAGATATTTTTAAAAATATTATCCAAATTTACTTCTGCCCACGTATCTCGATGAAATACTTTTGTTTCCAAGACCTTTTCCTTCTTTCCTATACTCACCATAAGATTCTTCCCAGTAGCGAAGTTTTCGTTTCATTATAGGACCATTCTATAACCAACCGCTAGAAAGATAAAGTGCTTTTTCACCTTGATCCTCATTTCCCGGCTGCCAGCCTAAATCAAATAATGGGTTAAAAAAGGTCAACAAGCCGCTTCCCCGCCTATCCTTCCCAGAAGAAAACCTTCGTAAGGAGACGGGAAACATCAGCTTGTTATGTAATCCTATTTGACTGGATCTTCCCCAACCGAACGGGCGACTTCTATCATCTCTTGCTGTGACAAATCCTTTGATGCTAGCATGTAATCGACACCTTCAAAAGTCCATGCAATCGTATTTCCCGTCATGGCCCCGACAGTATAACCCAAATCAACAGGTTCTCCATTCACATTCGTCGAAACGGAAGTTTGGACTACCTCAGCTTTTTCCTGAACTAATGTAAAACTTTTTGTACCCTCATAGGTCAAAACGACACGTTCTCCCTTTTCCGTCGTAATTTCTTTTTCTTCCGTTAAATTCATATCGCCAATATTTTCAGGGTATTTCACTGCAAACCCCTTATTTTGGACTTCTGCCATAACGGGAGCTTCTAGTTGTGCACTTGTCATGTTTTTCTTCATGTCAAATGAATCTTTATCAAAACTCGTATCGAATTTTACTTTTGAGAATTCAACAAGAACCAAAGCGGTCCTATCAGGGTCCATGACTTTTACACTGACTGGGGATAAATCCTTTTTGTTTATAGTAATCTCTTGATATGGCAACATTTTATTGTTTTGGTAGCGCGTTTTCGTTTCAAAGACATAGTGTTTATCCGTTGCTTTATATGTTGCACTTTTATCTTCCGTAATGTCTTTCACCAACGACTCGAACAAATAGGCCTGACTGCTGTTCTCCGGCCACTCGCTTTGAAATTTAAAACTTTTATTCAAAGCAGGCGTCAAAACGTATACACCATCATCATTTTTCAAAATCATCTGGCTTTGATCTTTCTCTTCATTTTTCAGATTCACGCGGTAAAAAGAAGGGTCCTTATGCCAAATCTCCACATTATACACTTGAGGTTCCGTCCCCATCTTTAATGTCATCTTCGCGTTAGCTTTATATCCTTTCATTTCACCAAGCTTCTCATTCAATTCACTAACTACGTCACTCTGCGATTTTTGGCCGCAAGCAGAAAGAGCAAGCAAGAGCATGATCCCTGCAAAAAGCATTACCATCTTCTTCATCTTTTCAACCCCTTTTTGTCATTTGAACGTAAAAGGGAGAGGAAAAGGCAGGATCCGGACATTGGCTCGACTGATGTCTTAGATTCCTCAGTATTTTAGACAGGACCATTCTCGATCCGGCTAAAAACTTTTCGAGAGCACCTACTCTGCCATGTACCTTTTACCGGGCCTTGTCTCCCTATAGCACTAAATGTATATGAGACAACCTTAAGGTTTATGACCCGATTGGACAAAACTCCATTCACCCTTCAATTACGACTTGAGCAACCGCGTAATCCCTGCTATGGCTAATCGAAAGATGGACCCCTTCAGAAAACGGCTTTGAAATCACCGGCTTTCCTTTATCATCCGAGATGATTTCAATATCCAAAAAGGATAAGTGCTTACCGATCCCTGTACCGTTCGCTTTTGAAAATGCCTCCTTAGCTGCAAAACGGCCAGCAAAATACTCGACCTTCCTTCTTCCATTTAACTTTTCGAAAATCAAGATTTCACTTTCCGTCAATATACGCTCCTTTAAACGGGGTTGCCGATTAATCAATGTTTCCATTCTATCCAACTCAGTAATGTCCACGCCTATACCTTTAATCACTTTGACACCTCTTCTATTAATTTAATAAGTTGCATATCATTAGGAGGACTCTTTTACATGAAAATGATAATATTGTATCCAATTAAAAACGATATAAGGAGGAATTTATGTTTACAAGAACAGAAAGCTTCCGCGAATATGCAAATTCTTATCGAGCTGTAACTGTGCTCATACTCATTATGATGCTTGTATTCGTTCTCGTCCTTTTCCCTGCACTTCCCGGCAATGTACTCTTTTATTATGGCACCGGTGTGAATTTATACATCGCTGATGGACAATGGTGGCGTTTGATCACCCCCATCTTTCTACATAGCACGTTTACACATTTACTGTTTAATGGATTCTCACTTGCCATCTTTGGTCCATTCCTGGAGAAGTTACTTGGAGCCTTCAAGTTTTCAATTTTCTTTTTATCGACAGGGATCCTTGCCAATATCGCAACCTTCCTGATTAACCCACTGACATATAATCACGTAGGTGCCAGCGGAGCAATTTTTGGTTTACTCGGATTCTTTCTATATCTTGTACTGTTCAATAAAACCAATTTTACGAACAACGAAAGAAATACAGTATATACATTGACCGGAATTGCCCTTATCATGACTTTCATCCAACCGCAGATAAACGTTGTCGGTCATTTGGCTGGAATGGCAACCGGCTTTTTAACCGCTCCATTATTCCTAAGAAAAAAATGGTAGGCCAAACAGCCGACTCTTCCTTTCAATCATTGGGAGTCGACTGCTTTTTCAGGTAAATACCATGATTTAATTATTAGGCAATCCTTTTCTTCCATATCAGCAACCATACCGACCCGGGAGGTAATTCCTGATTTAATCGATGCTGTAATGGTGGCTAATTCTTTTCGATTCTGAAACCAGCTTTTTTTATATGTGATTGATTGAATTCTGCTTCTCTGCATGATCAATGTTTGCTTCGTGAAAAAACGGCTGCTCAATAGTAATAAATTCCCTTCTATGCTCCAACCTGCATCTCTATATTGCATGTATGCCCAAAAAATCGCCAACGGTACAAGCAAGAAGGAAAGATAACCCCAAGGTCTGAAAAACCATACCAAGGCACCGATGATCGGGATAAGGTATAGAAACTTTCGAAACACATACCTGGAAAGTGCACGCTTGGGTATTAGTTTCATCTTCGTATCCGTTTCATAAACCGGTAAAATTTCCAGGATTTTTCCCTGTAAATGCTTCTTTCTGATTAAAGGGAACAGCATGATGGAAAGACTTTCTTTATCTTCCATGCTCCCTCCCGCATATTCAATATAAACCGTCGCCAATCCCAATGGCTTTCGAATTAAATTCTCCATGATCCGGATACCTTGAATTTTATGGATAGGGATTGTCAGCCGTCTTTTCTCGAGAAGCCCCCTGGAAATAACGATCTCCTCATCCGTTTTTATCACGGTAAAGGAAGCGTATTTAATTACCATACTTAATGTGGCCAGCACATAAACCGCCAATAAAGCCACAAGGGCAAACAAGGTCAGAATGAAGGTCCCCATTTCAATAAAATCTTCATAATCCTTAAATATTCTCTGAAAAGGTATCATTTCATCGAACTGTGAAATAAAAGCGACTGCCCCGGATAGGAAGACACCTACCGCTCCCGAAGTGGCAGCCATAGCGAATAACTGCGGCAGTGTCTGCTTAAAAACGGAAGATGATTTTGCAACAATTTCATTATCCGCGACTTCATCTTTATCCCTATCAAATGGGTTATACGCATTTTTTCCCTCACTTATATAAGCATTGATTCGATCCGCATCACTTTTCCTTATGGCTGATAATACGGCATCCGCCTGAGACCCGCCTGCCGTTTCAATATTCAGCTTCACCAGGCTGAATACCCTCTGGATGATGCCCTCTGATATATCTATGCTATGAATCCGATCAAACTTTATATACCGTTTCTTCCTTACGAATACCCCGGACTCAATTCTGAATTCTCCCTCTTCGATCCGATATGTAAAGCGTAACCATTGCAAGAAAGCATTCCCTATAATCAAAAGTATAATAATGGCAATGACCAGCGGTTGTATCCATCCGGGAATTCCTTCATTCTTCCCAGGAATGACGACCACTAATAAAAAAGGGATGACTAACTCCTTAATCGATTTAATGATGTTAAGCAATACAGCTATGGGGTGAAGCCTTTTAGGATCAGACATCTTCTTCCTCCACACTTGCCATTCTCGAAATATAATGCCGCAATTCATCCGCCTCTGCAAGGTCCAAGGCAGGGATAACATGAAGAGTCGCTGCAGTGGAAATTTCAACGGAGGCTAAATCGTATTTTCTTAATAATGGCCCTTGCTTCGTTTCAACATGCTGAACCCTTATCATGGGTATGAGTGTTCTTTTAATGATGAAAATACCACTTTGGATATCAATTTCAGTATTTCTTACTTCGTAACGCCACCTCTTCCATTTAACGGACGGAATCAGAAAGATGGCCAGATAGGATTGGATTGTCGAAATTAGGACCAACGCGCCAATCACCCAATATGTCCAATCAAAAATGATTGTAAGCACGAGTACGGCGATGCTTATAATCCAGGTTATTGAACAGCTTATAAGACCACTGATTTTCCATACGGTTAAGGCCTTATTCGATATACGATTTTCAGGTTCCATGTGCTTCTCCTCTTCCGGACAGGTAATGCTAATTGAATCATCATCATCCATCCTTGCTTTCATCCATTATACTATATTTAAATACTGGAAATTAACCCCTTTTCAAACAAAGGCTGTGGGCACTCCATCCAAAAACCGCGGATACCTTACATGAAGAAGTTGGTGATGCACATAAAAAAATGCCGCTCAAATGAGCGGCATTCCCAATTCAATTAAATCTTATTAGTTTTTTCTCTTTTTTGGCTCGTGCTGCGGTTTCCGTAACCATTCGATTTACGGTTCGTGCTTGGGCGTTTCCCTGATCCGCTGCCGTAATCTTTTCTGCCTGAAGAACTGCGGCCATTGCGCTGTCTGTTGCCAGAAGAACTGCTTCCTCCGCGATTGCGACGCATTGGAGACGGAGATTCTTCCGTTAACTTGATAGGCGTTTGATCCGGTTCTTTTGTCATTGATTTAAGCATGGCTGCAACTAAATCCGCTGCGCTATGTTTTTGTAATAATTCTTCCGCTTGACCAAGGTATAAAGTTAAATCCTCATTCTCGATTGTATTAAGGATTTTTTCCGTTACTGCTTTTTGTTGACCTTCCAACGCTTCAGTTAACGTAGGAGTCTTAAGTTTCTCCATACGTTTTTTCGTTGTATGTTCAACTGCATGCAGTTGGCCTCTTTCTCTTGGTGTTACAAACGTAATGGCTATACCATGTTTACCCGCACGTCCTGTACGTCCAATACGGTGAACGTAGCTTTCCGGATCTTGAGGGATATCAAAGTTGTATACGTGAGTAACGCCGGAAATATCAAGTCCACGTGCAGCAACATCAGTAGCAACGAGTACATCGATGCTGCCGTCTTTAAACTTTTTCAAAACAGAAAGGCGTTTTGCCTGACTAAGGTCACCATGAATGCCCTCAGCCATATAACCGCGGATATTCAATGCAGATGCCAATTCATCGACACGGCGTTTCGTACGTCCGAAGACGATTGCAAGATCCGGTGTTTGAATATCGAAAAGGCGTGCAAGTGTATCGAATTTTTCACTTTCTTTTAACTCCAAGTAATATTGTTCGATACGATCCACTGTCATTTCTTTTGCTTTTACACGTACAAGAACTGGTTCCCGCATGAATCTTTCAGCAATTTTACGGATCGGATCAGGCATTGTAGCTGAGAAAAGCAATGTTTGCCTTTCGTCAGGAACCGTTGAAAGGATCAATTCGATATCCTCAATGAATCCCATGTTAAGCATTTCATCCGCTTCATCAAGAACTACAGTGTGAACTCCGCCTAATTTAATATTTTTACGTTTGATATGGTCTAAAAGACGACCTGGCGTACCAACGATAATATGTGGTTTTTTCTTTAAAGCACGGATTTGGCGGTCGATGTCTTGTCCACCATAAACAGCAAGTACACGAGCGCGTTTTCCGTAACCAAGCTTGAAAAGTTCCTCGGAAACTTGAATGGCAAGCTCACGTGTAGGTGCAATGACAATCCCTTGCACGTTTTCGTTATTAATATCGATGTTTTCCATCAATGGAATACCGAATGCTGCTGTTTTACCTGTTCCCGTTTGCGCTTGACCAATGATATCTTTACCTTCAAGTGCTAGAGGTATCGTTTGGGATTGAATCGGGCTCGCTTCTTCAAATCCCATTTTTTCTATTGATTTCATGGACGTTCTATCTAATCCTAATTCGCTAAACAATGTCAATGTTTTCGTACTCCTTTTTATATCGTAAATTTACACGTGCATTCATGGATCATGCACAGATGTTTTAGTTCAAATCCTCATCATCATGACGGATGTTCTTCTTTATCTCTTATAAAAAGTTTATCATTATCACCTAAAAGTATGTCTGCCTTTTAGTTCAAATGAACTCAATATGATTTTTTAAAAAGGAAATATACCAGTACGGACATTCACTGGCATTTTTAACTTCGCGCACGTGTAGACTTATCATTAACCTACGCTCATCTTTTTAAAAGTACATGTAACCAAAATTAAATTCAATATGGAAAATTAAAAGTAGCATAAACGGGTGTTTCACCGTTTTATTCAGGTGAGGGCTGCTGCACCTATTATTCATCAGACTTAAAAAGACTGTATGAACAAAACTTGACGAGAGCCAAGATTCTTATACAAAACAGGCCCGGTGCGTTGAGGATTTGCAGAAGTGGAAAAGCGCTTAAATGCGGCTTGATTCCCTAATAGCTACTAAAGCCGCCAAGAGATGCAGCTTTTATATATGACCAGACGCGAGGCCTATTTAATCTAAAATAATCTCAAGAATGAACTCATGAAACATGTAAGAACATACAATTTTGTTGCCTCAACCTGATTAATTTTAAATAATCATCAATGATAAGACATTTAAACTCATACTCATATTACCATTTTCAAACTGTTAATGCAATAAAGGATATCGCCCATTCAGAGTTACTAAAAACTTTAGACAGTTTCAAAAATGAAAAAATTAGTCATTTCTTCCTGTTAAATATGCAGCCGTTACACTTTTGAGTAAGAATATCGCTTGTTCATTCAATAATGGGTTAAAAAAAATACATGGACTGATTATTTCATCAATAGGATCACCGTTTTACTATATCCATTTATGCGTAAGTGGATTCAAACTTAGACAAATTCGAAGAAAGCGAGTTTTTCTACAGTTTTTTATTTAAAAACCGTTCCAGTGGCTTCAGAAATCCAATTAGGAGGATTTCACAAAACCGGAACCTAGTCCTGTTAAAATCATGGTTCGGGATGAGAGCATCCCGGCCTCTTGTCGACTAACTGTATCCAATTAAATTTTTCACAAAACGAACATCCATTTATATATGATATGAGTTTAAATCAAATAGTTTCAACAAACCTTTTTCAGGAAGGATTAAAATCTAACGATCCCCCCCCTCCACGATTACCCCCGTTGGAGGAAAGGGCTTGTCATGAATGAATTTCCAGGTATATGGAATCATTAATTTTTCGAAAATTTCATCTTTTTGTGTAAAAATTATAGTAAATTAGTCTAAATGCAGTATGATTGACCTATCAACAAATCAACGGGGGGTTATATGAACATATTCACAATAGATGTTCCTTTATGTAAGGATTTTGGTCGAATCTTAAAGAAAATGAACAAGAAAGTCACTTTTTTGGAGGATCCACTCAATCAAAGTCATCTATTCGAAGATTCATCGGACTTAATGAAATCATTATTTATTTTGCCTTTGCACATATCAACAGATTCTTGGCAGCAAACTTCTTTATTTGCATTAGCTGAATCTCACGAAATCCCTATCCTATTCATTTACAAACGCGCTTTACGAATGGAGCCCCCACAGGCCTTACCGGAAAAGACCTTTTATGAAACCATGGCAGTCCCTGCCGATGCAGTAGAAGTCCGGATTAAATTAAAGTCACTCAAAAACATCAGCATGCAATTGTTTTCGGCAAAAATGAAGGGGCAAGAGCTTGAAAAGATACACCAAAAATCAGCAAGGAGCCTGCGAATTGCAAAGGGGATTCAACTTTCAAGTTTACCTTTGTCGATCAATAATGAAGATATAGAGGTCAAAGGCCTTTTTCAGCCTTCGAGTGAGCTTTCTGGGGATTTATTTTACTGGGCGGAGGTCGGCGACAGGATATACGGCTTCATCATGATCGATGTATTTGGAAAAGGCATCCACACAGCACTTATAAACATGTCCATAAGGACTTTGATGCCCGACCTTATCAAACGGGTAAAAGACCCCATTTACATAACAGAGGAACTGGGCAAACATATTCGGGACCTATTTCAAGGAGTTAATCGGGAAAACAAAAAACATGCTCGTATTGCAGCCTTCATCGCATACGTGAATACAAAGGATCGACTCATCGAATATGTGAACTACGGACTTCCTTCGGCCTTTTTGTATTCCCCATGCACCAATCAAATTCTCAACTTAAACGAAGGGGCCACCCCAAGCGGACTGATCCCCGAATTGCCCATAAAAAAAATAGTCTTTCATTATGAACCAGGAAGCCGTTTCATCATCTATACAGACGGACTGTCTAAAACGCCCACACCTTCCGCCATTGACCGATCTGACAATATCGAGAGGGAATTCATTGAAAATGTCCATCTCGATACAAATGACCTTCTTCAGGAGCTATTGGTCTCAAGGATGAGGCATTCAGTGATTAACGATGACATCTGCATTATAGCCGGGACACTGTTTTAAAGACAATAAAAAAGGCCGTTTCAAAAGGAACGGCCTTCAGTTTGTAGACAAAAGGGGTTCGGAATTAAAAAATTCTGCACCCCTTTTGAAATTCCCTTTGAATTTTCGCCTAA
>NZ_JBYSYV010000042.1:0-20376 GCF_058783805.1 Peribacillus sp. FW305-BF15
TCGCGGGGTGGAGCAGTCCGGTAGCTCGTCGGGCTCATAACCCGAAGGTCGCAGGTTCAAATCCTGTCCCCGCAATCATGAAAAAAACGAAACCTAGGTTTCGTTTTTTTGTTTTATCTGTTATTCGAATAATATGTCCTTAACTTATTTGTTTCTTCTTTTGAAACAAGGTAAACTACATATAGAATGGTTTTTGTTCCATAATATTGCGTTTATGGTTCTCGACATGAACTATAGGACGGACGTTTTCCTAATAATGATAAAGGTGATTGATATATGCAACATGTTGAATGGATTTCTCAGAATGAGGAAGAAACAGCGCAATTTGCGCACAAATTGGCACAAAAGCTTTCCAGTGGAGATGTGCTGGCTCTAGAAGGTGACTTGGGTGCAGGGAAGACGGCATTCACAAAAGGGCTGGCTAAAGGATTGGGTGTTACCAGAATGGTGAATAGCCCTACCTTTACGATAATAAAGGAGTACATGGGTCGCTTACCTTTGTATCATATGGATGTCTATCGGGTAAGTGAATCGGAAGAAGATTTAGGCTTTGATGAATATTTTGATGGTGATGGTGTGACTGTCGTTGAATGGGCCCATTTAATAAAGGATCACCTCCCAGAGGAGATCTTGACCATTTATATCTATCGTTTGGGCGATACAAGCCGGCGTATCGTTTTGCAAGCCAAAGGCGAACGATATGTAAAGTTATGTAAGGAGATTATTTGATGAAGGTTTTAGCTATAGATACATCGAATTTCACATTAGGGATTGCACTTGTAAACGGGAATCAAGTAATTGGTGAGTATACGACGAACCTAAAGAAAAATCATTCGGTGCGGGTAATGCCAGCAATTGAAACACTGCTGAGGGACTGCGATACTAAACCGAAGGAATTAACTAAGATAGTGGTCGCTCAAGGTCCAGGCTCCTATACAGGGGTCAGGATTGGAGTGACGATAGCGAAAAGCTTGGCCTGGACGCTTCAGATTCCGTTATCAGGTGTTTCCAGCTTAGAGGTTTTAGCAGCTAATGGACGTTATTTTAACGGGTTGATATCTCCCTTGTTCGATGCAAGAAGAGGGCAGATTTATACTGGATTATATGAAATGGAAAAGGATTCTTTAAAGACAGTCATTGAAGATTGTAATATTCTATCCTCTGAGTGGGCGAATCAATTGAAGGAATTAAATCGTCCTGTTTTATTTGTTGGTCAAGATGTGGACATCCATCGGGTTGCAATTACTGATGCATTAGGTGAATTAGCGGTATTTGCTCCAGTACAGTCATATAATTCAAGGCCAAGCGAACTGGCCTTCATTGGTCTTGATAAGGCTGAAGTGGATGTTCACCAGTTTGTACCGAATTATATCCGCATGGCTGAAGCAGAAGCTAAGTGGCTTGAACAGCAGGGGAAATAAACAAGGAAAGCGACGATCATTATGAGTAAAACATTGACGTTCCGAAAGATGAATACGGCAGATATCGACCAAGTGCTTAACGTGGAAAAGCAGTCCTTTACTTTGCCTTGGAGCCGGGAAGCTTTTTTTAATGAATTGAATCATAATCAATATGCTGTATACATGGTGATAGAGGATGAAGGGAAAATTGCCGGTTATTGCGGTGCCTGGATCGTCATTGATGAATCGCACATCACCAATATTGCGATATTACCAGAATACCGAGGGCAAAAGCTTGGAGAAGCTTTGCTCAGGAAGATGATTGAAATCTCCATTTCAATGGGTGTGGTGAGGATGACACTTGAGGTCCGTGTCAGTAATGCCGTAGCCATTTCACTTTATGAAAAACTTGGTTTCCAAAAGGGCGGAATCCGAAAGAATTATTATACTGACAATCAAGAGGATGCTTATGTTATGTGGGTGAATTTTTCATGAAAAAAGATCAAATTATATTAGGAATTGAAACAAGCTGTGATGAAACTGCGGCAGCCGTCATAAAAAATGGAACGGAAATACTGAGTAATGTCGTGGCTTCACAAATAGAAAGTCATAAACGTTTTGGCGGTGTCGTCCCGGAAATAGCTTCCCGTCATCATGTAGAACAAATTACTATTGTTCTTGAAGAAGCACTGCTGCAAGCGGGTGTGACATATGAAGACTTGGATGCCATTGCCGTTACAGAAGGTCCCGGCCTTGTAGGGGCACTATTAATAGGTGTGAATGCGGCGAAGGCTGTAGCTTTCGCACATGGAATACCAATTGTCGGTACGCATCATATCGCTGGTCATATCTATGCAAATCGGCTTATTCAGGAGATTGAATATCCTGCGCTTTCTTTAGTCGTTTCGGGAGGTCATACGGAATTGGTGCTTTTAGAAGAACCGGGTTCTTTCAAGGTGATCGGGGAGACTCGGGATGATGCAGCAGGGGAGGCATATGATAAAGTGGCTCGAACCTTGGGGCTCCCTTATCCTGGCGGGCCTCATATCGATAGGCTTGCGCAAGAAGGCTCACCATCTTTGAAACTGCCTAGGGCATGGTTGGATGGCAGCTATGACTTTTCTTTCAGCGGGTTGAAATCAGCGGTAATCAACACTTTGCATAATGCAGAACAGCGCGGGGAAAAAATTGAACCTAAAGATTTAGCGGCAAGTTTCCAAGCAAGCGTGATAGAAGTGCTTGTAATGAAAGCTGTGAAGGCTGCAAAGGAATATAATGTGAAACAGGTATTGCTTGCTGGAGGAGTTGCGGCAAATAAAGGCCTTAGGGAAGCATTAACGGAAGCTTTTAAGGATTTACCTATGGATATATCCATTCCGCCCCTCTATCTTTGTACCGACAATGCTGCCATGATTGGTGCTGCTGGCAGTGTCATGTTTGAAAAGGGAAAGCGATCCGGTTTGGATTTGAACGGAAATCCTGGATTGGATATAGAAGCATTTTAATGGACGAGAAGACAGGATCCGTCACTTTGGCATCCTGTCTTTTTATCGTGTTAATAAAATAATAGAATATTCTGTGGATAAAGTTTTTTTGATAATCATCCTGCATGTGTATAAAGGGGTATTTTTGTGGATAAGTGGATATGTTTCTGTGGATAATGTGTATAACTCAAATTAATGGCTAATGAGCGGTAAGTGGTTTGTTAACAAGTTTGTGGATAACTTTCAAGACACTTTGGTTGGAAAAGAAAAAGACCGAGTCAATTGACTCGGTCTTTTTCATTCTTCCAGTTCAGCCCATTCTTCGAGAAGCTGATCCAAACTTTCTTGTGCATGATCAAGTTTTGTTTGGACTTCCATCACCTTTTCGTGGTCCTGAAAAACATTTGGATCACATAGGAGGTCATTATATTCGTTTATTTCGGTTTCAAGAAGCTCCATGGCTGCCTCGATTTCCTCAATGCGCCGTTTTCGCTGGCGTTCAGCTTTTTTTGCTTCTTTATCAATTTTGTAATTTGTTTTTTCTACAGCCGCATCTAAAGATTTAGCCTGATCCTGCTGTTCAAGTGCTTGGATTTCCGCTTGCTCCTGTTTCTTCTCTAGATAGTAATCATAATCACCGAGGAATTCTTCGTTGCCGTCTTTGGAGAGCTCTATCACTTTCGTTGCTATCCGATTTATGAAATAACGGTCATGTGAGACGAATAGAATAGTTCCCGGATAATCAATTAATGCATTTTCAAGCACCAATTTACTATCGAGGTCCAAATGGTTCGTTGGTTCATCAAGAATTAAAAAATTGCCTTTTTGCATCATCATTTTGGCTAGAGCAAGCCGGGCCTTTTCGCCCCCGCTTAGTGTGGAAACGGTTTTCAAAACATCATCCCCGCTAAATAGGAAATTACCGAGTACGGTGCGAATGTCCTTTTCCGGTTTAAGGGGATAGTCGTCCCATAATTCATTGAGTACGCGTTTATTGGAAACAAGGTTAGCCTGTTCTTGATCGTAGTAGCTGACTTCTACGTTCGTTCCAAAACGGAAATCCCCAGAAAGGGCAGGCAGCTTGGAAATGATCGTTTTCAATAAAGTTGATTTTCCAACTCCATTTGGGCCGACAAGAGCTATGCTCTCTCCTTTTGTCATCCGGGAATTAATATTCTTTGATACCGTTTCCCCTTCGTATCCGATAGCCAGGTCCTGGAGGTGGAGTACTTCATTTCCGCTTTGCCTTTCAATCTGGAAAGAAAAATTCGCGGATTTTTCATCACCTTGCGGCTTGTCCAGTACATCCATCTTTTCGAGCTGTTTACGTCTGCTTTGTGCTCTTTTCGTTGTGGAAGCCCTTGTGATATTACGTTGGACAAAATCGCGAAGCTTTTCGATTTCCCCTTGCTGTTTCTCGAACAGTTTCATGTCCCGCTCATAATCTTCCGCTTTTCCCTCTAGGTAAGAACTATAATTACCATGGTATTTTTTCATGTTATTCCGGGAAATCTCATATACCAGGTTTACTACTTTATCTAAAAAATAGCGGTCATGGGAAACAATGAGGACAGCTCCCTGGTAGCCTTGTAAATATTGTTCAAGCCAAGAGAGGGTTTCGATATCCAAATGGTTCGTCGGCTCATCCAGAATCAATATATCCGGTTTCCTTAAAAGCAGCTTACCTAAGGCAAGCCTTGTTTTTTGCCCGCCGCTTAAAGTGGAAATTGGGGTAGAATAGTCAAAGTCGGCAAACTGAAGACCATGCAATACGGAACGGATATCCGCTTCATATTGATAACCTCCCTTCTCTTTGAATGCCACCATCAAAGTGTCGTATTCATTCAGCACTTTTTGGTAAACCGTTTCGTTTTCAAAGATGTCAGGTCTGGCCATATCAGCCTCAAGGCGACGCAGTTCCTTTTCCTGCTCTATAAGGTCAGTGAATACAGTAAGCATTTCATCCCAAATGGTCAATGCGGATTCCAATCCAGTATCCTGGGCCATATAGCCGATGGTGACGCCTTTTGGTTTGATTATTTCACCGCCATCATGGGAAAGCTGCCCGGCAATGATTTTTAGCAGAGTGGATTTGCCGGCGCCATTTCGGCCGACAAGGGCAATTCGATCTTTATTTTGAACTTCGAGCTTCATATTTGATAAAATAAGTTCAGCTCCATAATATTTCGATAGTTGATTGATTTGTAATAAAATCATAGATTTCACCTCAATTGATTACTGTTAGTTTAACGTATTTTAGTTATTATCGGCAACAGCTTGGTTCCAAGCTGAAAGAAAAGCTATTACATAAAGTGGAATAATAGTGTATGATTTAGGAGGGGTTACTTAAATGGGAGACTTAACGCATTTTAATGAACAGGGCAGGGCCAAAATGGTCGATGTGAGTGCTAAGCCTGAAACAACCCGGACGGCAGTGGCTCAGTCGAGCATTTTATTGAATGATGAAATATATGGATTGATCACGAACCATAAAATGAAAAAAGGTGATGTACTGGCTGTTGCACAAGTTGCAGGAATCATGGCCAGCAAAAATACATCCAATATAATTCCGATGTGCCATCCCATTGCTCTGCAAGGGGTCAATATAGCCTTTGATTGGGAAAAAGAAGAACAAGGATATAGGCTTAGGATTGAAACGGAAGCTAAGACAAAAGGGAGTACAGGTGTGGAAATGGAAGCGTTAACAGCTGCATCCGTGACTGCCTTGACTGTTTATGACATGTGTAAGGCCATTGATAAGGGAATGGTGATCGGGCCTACATTCTTAGTGGAGAAAACAGGCGGAGTGTCTAGTAGCGATTATAAAAGGCAAGTAAAACGAACAGATAGAGATTAAGTTGAAAAGCATGTGTGAAGGCGGGGAAGAACAATGAACCATGACCCAAAGATACCGCAGGCAACAGCCAAAAGGTTGCCATTGTATTATCGATTTTTAAAGAACTTACATTCCTCAGGCAAACAAAGAGTTTCCTCGGCTGAGCTAAGTGAAGCCGTAAAAGTGGATTCTGCTACCATTCGCCGTGATTTTTCCTACTTTGGCGCGCTTGGGAAAAAAGGCTACGGCTACAATGTCAATTATTTATTATCCTTCTTCAGAAAAACACTTGATCAAGATGAATTGACCAAAGTCGCTTTAATCGGAGTGGGAAATTTAGGAACCGCTTTTTTAAATTACAATTTCATGAAAAATAATAATACAAAAATTGAAATGGCTTTCGAAGTATCTGAAGAAAAGGTCGGCAAGCGAATAGCTGATGTGCCCATCTACCATATGGATCAAATCGATACACTATTGCAGGAAAATAATATTACTGCAGCGATATTGACAGTGCCTGCACAGGTAGCCCAGACGATAACCGATCGTCTAGTCAAAGCTGACATAAAAGGAATATTGAATTTCACACCTGCACGGCTGACCGTGCCGCCATCCATAAGGGTCCACCACATTGACCTGGCCGTGGAACTTCAGTCGCTCATCTACTTCCTGAAGCATTATCCGGTAGTGGAAGAAGCGGCTTTGGAGGAATGAAAAAACGCTGCATTTATGCAGCGTTTTTTTATTTTTTCTTATTTTTTTGTGCGGCTTTAATCTTAAAGTGCAGCATGATCATGCGTAATCCCGATCCAAAATCAAGAGTCGCAATAAGGACAAGTATGTAGGCAAAGAGTCCCCATCCAGAAGAATTGACGGTTTGAATTGCGATAGCGGTAAAAAGAGCCCCTAAGCCTGCATAAATGATGCCCATGAATAATGGTGATTGACGTTTCATAATAAACCTCCGATGAAGGCCTGTGCAGTATCTAGCATCTTCTCAATATCCTCCCGATATACCACTTGAAGGATGATAACAAGCGTGTTCATCGCAATATGAGCGCTCATGGAAACGAGAATGCGGCCTGTTTTCGCATAAAGGAAAGCAAAAGTGAAGCCCATTGCCGTATATAAAAGAAGATGTTCAAATTCACCATGCGCCAAGCCGAAAATAACTGAGCTGATTAAAGCTGAAATAAAGAAGTTAAAGCGTTTATGAAGTGATCCGAAAATAATTTTACGGAAAATTAATTCTTCCAATATAGGTCCAATTACTGAAGTGACGAAAATGACCATGGGGACTTTGTAAATGAGTGAAATGAGTTGCTGCGTATTTTCAGATTCAGACTCCACCCCAAGCATTTGTTCAATGCTTCCGGCAATGCTTTGCGCAAAAAGAGCCATGAACACTCCTGCAATTGCCCATAATATGGACATGGATACGGAAGTTTGGTTTCTCGCGTCCAGCTTTTCCCTCATATCTTTTCTCATTAAAAAAAGAATCAAGAATAAAGCAGCGAGAAAACTGAAAACTATCCAGTATGCTGCAGATTTCACTTCGAGTTCATCAGCCGGCATTCCGGTATAAGACCCGATCAGCATGAAAATGGGTACCCCGACAATACTGGATAATTGCATGGCAATATAAGTGATGATGACGAACCAATATTCTTTTTTCAAAAATGAAAACTCCTTTTATAGTCACCCATCCGCTTGGAACGTTACTGACGTGGGGACAATCTATAAACGCATACTACAAAATGGTATCAAAAATTGGGGCAGAACACCACTTAAAGGTACCCCTAACATGACATTTCAATGACTATGTTTAGGAAATCATTATGCTAAAGTAGTTTACCCGTAATTTATCAGAAATTAATAAAAAATTTTCAATAAGATACTTGCAAAAAAGGCTCGGTTTATTTAATATTATAAATGTGTTAGCACTCGATGATGATGAGTGCTAATAATCATGAAACAAATTATCAAGAGAATATGAGGAGGTTGTTTCACTTGTTAAAACCATTAGGTGATCGCGTTATTATTGAACTAGTTCAAACTGAAGAAAAAACTGCAAGCGGTATTGTTCTTCCTGATACTGCTAAAGAAAAGCCACAAGAAGGTAAGGTAGTAGCAGTTGGTACTGGCCGTGTCCTTGAAAATGGCGAACGTGTTGCTTTAGAGGTTGCCCAAGGCGATCTAATTATCTTCTCAAAATATGCAGGTACTGAAGTTAAATACGAAGACACTGAATACTTAATTTTACGTGAAAGCGACATTCTAGCTGTTATCGGCTAATTATACATCATACTTAACTGAACGAAAATTTTCTTAAATTTTAGGGAGGTACTTATAAATGGCTAAAGAAATTAAATTTAGTGAAGAAGCTCGCCGCTCCATGCTTCGCGGTGTGGACGCACTTGCAGATGCAGTTAAAGTAACGCTTGGACCAAAAGGTCGTAACGTGGTTCTTGAGAAAAAATTCGGTTCGCCGCTTATCACAAATGACGGTGTGACGATCGCTAAAGAAATCGAATTGGAAGATGCATTCGAAAACATGGGTGCGAAATTGGTTGCTGAAGTAGCAAGCAAAACAAACGACGTAGCTGGTGACGGTACAACTACTGCAACGGTTCTTGCGCAAGCGATGATCCGTGAAGGTCTTAAAAACGTAACAGCTGGTGCGAACCCAATGGGTATCCGTAAAGGAATCGAGAAAGCAGTCAATACTGCAATCGCAGAATTGAAAGCCATTTCCCAACCTGTTGAAAACAAAGAGTCTATCGCACAAGTTGCTGCCATCTCTTCAGCTGATGAAGAAGTGGGCCAACTGATTGCGGAAGCAATGGAGCGCGTTGGTAACGACGGCGTCATCACAATCGAAGAGTCTAAAGGTTTCACAACTGAGTTGGACGTAGTGGAAGGTATGCAATTCGATCGCGGATATGCATCTCCATACATGGTTACTGATTCAGATAAAATGGAAGCTGTCCTTGAGAATCCATATATCTTGATCACTGATAAAAAAATCACGAATATCCAAGAAATCCTTCCTGTACTTGAGCAAGTTGTACAACAAGGAAAACCGCTATTATTGATTGCTGAAGATGTAGAAGGCGAAGCGCTTGCAACTCTTGTTGTGAACAAACTTCGTGGAACATTCAACGCTGTTGCGGTTAAAGCTCCTGGATTCGGTGACCGTCGTAAAGCAATGCTTGAAGACATCGCAGCTCTTACAGGCGGCGAAGTAATCACTGAAGAAATCGGACTTGATCTTAAATCTGCAACAATCGATTCATTAGGCCGTGCGTCTAAAGTGGTTGTTACGAAAGAAAATACAACGATCGTTGAAGGATCTGGGGATACAGCTCAAATCCAAGCTCGTGTAAACCAAATCCGTGTTCAATTAGAAGAAACAACTTCTGAATTTGACCGTGAAAAATTACAAGAACGCCTTGCTAAATTAGCTGGTGGTGTAGCGGTAATCAAAGTCGGTGCAGCTACTGAAACAGAATTGAAAGAACGTAAACTTCGTATTGAAGATGCATTGAACTCCACTCGTGCCGCTGTTGAAGAAGGTATCGTAGCCGGTGGTGGTACAGCACTTCTTAACGTATACAATAAAATCGCTGAAATCCAAGCGGAAGGCGACGTAGCAACAGGCGTGAAAATCGTTCTTCGTGCCATCGAAGAGCCTGTTCGTCAAATCGCTCACAACGCTGGACTTGAAGGCTCTGTAATCGTAGAGCGCCTTAAAGGCGAAGCTGTAGGCACTGGCTTCAACGCAGCTACTGGACAATGGGTGAACATGATCGAATCAGGTATCGTCGATCCTACTAAAGTAACTCGTTCAGCTCTACAAAACGCTGGTTCTGTAGCAGCAATGTTCTTAACTACAGAAGCTGTCGTTGCTGACAAACCAGAACCTGCTGGTGCTGGCGGCATGGGCATGCCTGACATGGGCGGCATGGGCGGAATGGGCGGCATGATGTAATCATTCGCTAAATCCCTTAATAGAGGGGTTTAACGAGGATTTAGAATGAGCTCACCTAACATGTGAATATCAATTTTAATGAAAATGGCCTCTCACAGTTTACTGTGGGAGGCCTTTTCTTCGATGTTGAAAGGGAAACTTCATACATCCAATTTAACGAAAGACATACATATAGTTCTTGGCGATGGGGGAACAACAAATACTAGAGTCCTTAAAAGGAACTGTTAAAAGTTGATTGAGAATGTTTTTAACTTAGTGAAGGATCGCCCAAAGGCAGTTTTCCCTTTACAAGCATCTTTTGCTTCGGTTATTTTTGCATGAGTTTGATATGAAGCCCATAGTTGTAGATATATCAGGAGAGTCCAGCAGTGGTAAAAGTGGTTTACTTCTACTCTGTCCATCGGTATGGGGGAGTCCTAAAGAATAAAAGTAAAAGCGGGAAACCTGAATTATCAATGTTTTTCCCGCTTTTTATCATTTTATATTTTAGTTACATATAATCATAAACAGAGTCATCAAAATAGAGCCAGTGATAATATTCAATCTGTGAATCTGTCATCTTGGAAATGTCTTTCTCATTGAATTTTTGTTGCTCAATTAATTTCTGCACTTTGGATTTTCTTTCTACTTGGCTCATCTTAAATCCTCCTTATAGTATGAGAAGTAACGAAGTATTTAAATATTGAAAACGCTTTCTTTTTTCTTATTTTTATTATATATCTCAATGTGAGATTAAACAAATATCAAATATAGATGATTTTTAAGGAAATAATATAGAAATGGTATTTATCTATTTACTTTGAAGCAGTTAAGAATCTTTTGAAATTTCATTTATAAAATCTCCTCTCAATTTTTATAATAAAATTGCACCTTTCACAGTTTTACAGGGAGATTCAAACTTATAGACATAGAAAATCATATCTTCTGGTCCTTCTAAAATGAAAGCCTCAGTTAAAATGCCATCTTTTTCTTAAAACTCATTTATGTGTTTCTTTAATAATGCAGTTTGAATTCGATTTAAGGATTTTTTCATTTTCATGATAATCTTTTCTCCTTCCGAAATAATATAGGATTAGGATTAGATTTATGCTTCCTCTTGTAATAGTGGGGCTTTTTCAGGTTCTTCATACCAGTTATTTATAAGAATTTAATTGAAAAAGCTCACCTATTTGCTCACCTTACATTGAAATATCATGACACTAAGTGAAGTTATTTTAGGTGGCTTTGACCAAAAGTGTTGATATTATTACCTTGTTACTTCCTATTAAATTATTAATTGAATGGGCGGGCATGATGTAATCATCGCTTAATCCCTTATTATAGGGGTCTAACGGGAGATTCAGTCATGAATGCTCACACCAAATATGTGAATATCAAATAAGGGAATTATGAAATGTGAATTATATCGTTTCATTTTTGGAACGAGGGGACTTACTAAATATATTAGTATAAAGATAGAAGTGCGGAAACACTTACCCTAACCCCATTGTTAAAAGGAGTTTGACCAATATGAAAATTATTAGAGTTAGAGAAATTGGTGTTAAGAGAATTATAGTTCCAGCTGTTGCAAGTGCTTTTCTATTTTCAGCTTTTGCTCCATTTTCAAAAGCTTCTGCTTCTGAACTAAATGAATCAACAATTCGAACAAATACTGAAATTGGTTCTATAATAGTAACCGAGCAAACCCAAATTAGCCTAGAAGAAATAGAAAGTGTCATCGCTGACCAATCGACTCCCTCAAGTTTAATAATGCAACAGGCCAACCCCGTCAACCCTTATGATGGTACTCAAATGTCATCTGAAATTATTCAACAATTAGAAAATGAGTCCAAAAAAAGGGGGTTTAAAAAGACAGTTGTAGTGTATGCACTAAAGTATGGTGGTACAGCAATGGGTAAAATTGTTGGTAGTTTATCACCTGCCAATGGTAAGCTTTTGAAAAAACATGCTTTTGAAATTGGTGATGCATTAGACAGAATGTCTAATAAAATTGAAGCAAGATTAGTTGATTTCATGATACATGAATTAGACTTTGCACCAAGTGCTGCTAGATCTATTGCTTGGGCAATTGCACTTTGGGTATTATAATAGTAGGAGCTGAATTTAATGGATGAGTTAATAGATGAATTTAAAAAGATGAAATATCATCAAAAGTTATTACTTACAATTGCTTTGGATAAAAATCCTGAACAATATACTTTTTTTCATTTCATTTTGAATAATGATCTGAGTGAAAATGATACAAAGGTGATTTTTGATATACTTCATGCTTTAGAAGATAAAAAGGAAGGTACTTACCAAAAGGGTAAATATGAAGCAGCCATTGCATCATTATTAGGAGATAATCCTTCAGTGTCCATGGATACCTTTGAAAAGGCATTGTTACATGTGAATATTGATGTGAACCCTATTTATCTAATTAAATCCTTGAGAAATCAATATTTTCAAGTTGATTTATGTAATTACCTCTTGGAACAATAAAGTATAATCTCAAAAAGCATCAGTATATAATATTATTTCGGCAAACTAACTAAATATGCAAAAGCGAGATAATCCTTTTTTATAATTGCACTGACCTGAAAAATGAGAAAAGTAAAAACACCTTTCGTTGAAAAGTAGGTATTAAATATCAACCAATCAATATGGAGGTGTTTTTTTCTATGGAAAAAAATGCAGTGTAGTTAAATAACTCTATAAGGATAATTTTTTGTCTATAGGGTAGCTCATCCCGTACCCATTTTTTTATAATTTTCATAATAATGATGAATTGCGTATAATGAGGATGGAAGGGTATACATACATTAAATCAATTCGAAATGAAAGAATGGTCATTCTATTCTATAAGCAAATAATCGATTAAAGGTGAAATGATTATGATAGCAAGTCTTATGAGGTCTTGGACAATATGGATAAAAATTGGAGTAATTTTATTCGGGGTATTCTTACTGTCGTGGTTGGGTCCTGACGAAATTGGCCTTACTGATTTGCTTATTTCTTTAAGAGAAGGTGAAGAAACGGGAAATAAGCTAATGCTTGCCGTTTTTTTGTTAATTTCTTTAAATACAGTTTTAGCTTTGTTTCATTATATTGGTGCACTGCTGTTGGGAGACGAAATCGGTGCTCGTTTAAACCGTCCATGGTTAAAAATCGTCATTCCTCTTATTGTTATTCCTCTCGATTATATCGTGATAAATGCTTATTATTCTTTAACATACTCATTTAGCGCATATGCGTTGTTATTGTTGTTAGCCATCTTATTATTGCAAGCCTTTGAAAAGGATAGACTAAAGCCCATTATTAAAACGATTATTTGTTCTCAATTAATCTTTGGGATTGAATGGCTGAATGAGATTCCTTCTTTATCCCAATATGGATTTGGCCAAGGATCGATTTCAAAGGAATTAAAAGATATAGCGGTTCAAATTGGATTTGAGCAATCTTTAACATTGTACAGTTTAACTTTGTGTTTGATTTTTGTTATTAATGCTGTTATTTTAGCTGTGTATTTTTCTTTATCCGAACAAAGATGGCGGATAAAGCAAGAGCTTCATTATGCGCAGTTAGAAGCAATGCAGTCAAGATCAGGACGAGAAGCACTATATCTGGTCCATGATTTAAAAACGCCTCTCACAGCAATTGAGGGGCTAAATTCTTTAATTAGTTTGAAAGTGGACGATTCTAAAATTAAGGAATATTGTCAAAGGATTTCAGCATCGATTCATTCCGTTAGCGACATGATTTCCGAGATTTTATATGATGATAAAAAACATTGGTGCCGTATAAAAGATTTAGTTGAATATGTCGAAGCAAGCAGACTGAGCGGGACAAATCTTAATCTGAAGGTAGACTTTCAAACAGATCCTGAAATTAAAATTTTAATTAATAAAATCCGAATGACAAGGGCATTGGTGAATTTAATTGACAATGCTCATGATGCAGTGAACGGAGTGGAAGATGGAAAGATTTTGCTTAAGGTAAAAACCTATGAAAATGAACTTTGGTTGGGTGTATCAGATAACGGGAAAGGGATTTCACCTAAAGAGCAGGTGGAAGTATGGAAAGCTGGGTTCAGTACGAAATCGCATCCAGGGATGGGATTAGCTTTCGTACGACAAGTTGCTGAAGGACATGGTGCATCGGTGGAAATTGACAGCAAGCTTGGGCACGGGACAATAATTTGGATTAAACTAGCTGAGGGGAGTGTGTCAAGATGAACATTTTAGTCATAGATGATGATGCATCAATTCAATACATGCTAAGTGAAATTTGTGAATTTGCCGGCTGGAATGCAGATACGGCGAACAATGGAAAAGAAGGGTTGAATGTGTTTGCAGAAAAAGGAGCGGATGTTGTTTTAGTGGATTATCATATGCCGGAAATGGACGGAATAAAAACAGTGGGTGAGCTTCGTAAACTTAATGCTGATGTACCGATTCTTGTATTAACAGTCGATGAACGACAGGAAATTGCTGATCGCTTTCTTGAAGCAGGCGCAACGGATTTTGCGTTAAAGCCTGTAAAAGCGCCTGATTTGATTTCAAGAATTCAACTGCATGCCCGCCTAGCAAAATTAACCCAATCAGCTCCGCAGCAAAAATCCAGTGAAGAGAAGGATGTATTTGTAACAAAGGGAATTAGTAAGAGAACACTTCGTCACGTTAGTGATTTTCTACATTCTAATCGTGAGCCTTTTTCCGTTGATACAATTTCTAAAGAAGTTGGATTGGCTTATCCGACCGTCTATCGCTATATTATGCATTTACTTGATGAAGGAAAAGTGGAAACTATTGTGAGTTATCAAAAAATAGGAAGACCCAAAAATTTATATCAATGGATTGTTGACTAAGAAACTGCCTTAATACAAGGCAGTTTTTTTATTATGATGGGGGGGCTCCGTTGCTGCACAACCATTAATGCAACAAGACTTTTTTTCTTTTTTTTCTGTATTTTTATATTTTCTGATAATATAAAATTATTTTACAACACTAATGATTCTTTAAAATATAAATAACTTCATTGGTTGTCTTCAAGTTAAATGAATGAATTTATAAGTTAATGCTCATGAAGATTTTGCTATCAGATTCTTTTTGCACCAAAGCGAAGATTAAAAAATGAAAACGCTTACTGATGGTGAGTTGGATGGAGTGAGTGGCCATCATCGTACCAATCAATTGTCTATTAAAATAAAGACCATGCAATTATTTTGTGAATGTAACGATTGGTGGTTAACCATATTGAGGAGGACTTTATTATGCAAGCACTATTAAAAGAAGAAGTTCAGCAGCCAAACCAGTCCAGGAAAAAGCATCCTCCAGGACTGTATATGCTGTTCGCTACTGAGGCATGGGAGCGCTTCAGCTATTACGGAATGAGGGCAATCCTTGTTCTTTACTTAACGGCAACGGTTGTAAACGGCGGGCTTGGAGTCGACAAATCTGCGGCTATGGGCATATACGGATTCTTTACTGGTGCCGTTTATATTACGCCAATGATTGGCGGATACTTGACTGACCGTTTCATAGGCAGAAGATTGGCGATCACGATTGGCGGTATTTTAATGGCGCTGGGTAACTTTTCGCTATTCGCAAGTCAGAGTTTAACAGCGCTTTACATTGGTCTTGGTTTATTGATCATCGGTAATGGTTTCTTCAAGCCAAACATCTCGACAATTGTTGGTGATCTTTATGAAGACAATGATCCGCGTCGTGATGGGGCTTTCACCATCTTCTATATGGGTATTAACGTTGGGGCTTTCTTCGCCCCATTAGTGGTCGGGCTTATGAACTATAAATATGGGTTCTTGACAGCAGCAATTGGCATGATTGTAGGACAGTTAGTTTTCAACTTATTAGGCAATCGCTATTTAGGTGATATCGGTAAAGAACCTACCGGCAAACCGGATGTTACAGCTGGTAAAAAATCAGCTGCACCGTTAACGAAAAGAGAACAAAAACGTACAGCGGCTATCGTGATTTTGGCAGTCTTCGTCATTGCTTTCTGGGCCGCTTTCGAGCAGGCAGGAAGTTCATTGACATTGTATGCTAATGACCAAATTGATCGGAATGTATTTGGCTTTGAGGTTCCAACTGCCTGGTTCCAATCATTGAACCCATTATTCATCGTGATTTTAGCGCCAATTATGTCTGCTTTATGGTACAAGCTTGGCAGCTCAAAACGCGGTGACTTAAAAACCCCAACGAAGATGGCTCTCGGTTTAGTCACTGTTGGTTTAGGTTTCTTAGTACTGCTTCCTGCCGTTATGTACACAGGAAACGATACAGCGCTGAAAGTGAACATCCTGTTCATGATTGTAACGTATTTCCTTCATACATTAGCCGAATTAATGATTTCACCAGTCGGCTTATCAATGGTAAGTAAAATTGCTCCAATCAAGCTTGCCTCACTTCTAATGGGAGTATGGCTGGCAAGTTCCGCGGTGGCCAATATGGTAGCCGGACAATTAGCTGCATATACGCAGTCTTTAGGTTACCTGGAAATCTTCAGTGTAATTGGTTTTGTAACAATTGGTTTAGGTATTGTATTGTTGTTCCTTTCGAAGCCAGTCGCAAAGCTGATGAAATAATGAAAAAATGAGCTGACCCAAAAGGCACATAATGTGCCTTTTGGGTCGAGCTTTTTTTAGTGGGAAAATAATAGAATCGGTCCAAACTGGTGTAGCGGGGTCTCCACAACGACCCATACCAGAAAGGAACGATTCTTTGAAGTTTTATTTCTGTTTGCTTAATCTTATTGTGTTTCAACATTTTCACGAGTCTTTCATCCATTTGAATGGTACGGAACATAAGTAAACAAAAGCAAATCAATGGGAAGTTCTTATAAAACAAGTCAAAGCTATATTAGATGAGAAACAATAATAAACACTTAGGTAGATTAATAAACTTGGTTTCAATAATTGACCAGCCACTTTTAGTAGAAAAGCACTCAGAGCTGGTTATGTAAAAGAGCCTATGAATTAGGATGTAATTCACTCCACTTAAGTGATTATATGAAATTTGTCCGAGTGGTAACTTGCAACAAAAAAAGGGGAATCTTGAGGATAAGGCTGGCCAGTTTTCCAAAGGCACGGGACTAGGCGCCAGGCCCAACCAGATGTAACATCCGCAATTATAAGGGGAGATGGAGGCTATGCAAGAGAAGGAAGGGAAGTGAATAGGTGATCTAATCCTATATGGAAACAGAAGAAAGGAAAAGGGAATCTTATCGCTATCCCTAACGACTTCTGGATAGGCTATACTTATCTAGACAGAAAATTTAAGGTCGGGTAGACTACAGATACAACTAGTTATAGAAAAGAGGTCCGATATGCGACGCGATATACAAATGAATGAACGAGCTTTCTCTTCCAAGGAAGTGGCAGAAGAAGTGGGGATTGCAACTCCCACTGTTCGAAAGTATGGTCAAATCTTAGAGCGGAATGGATATGAGTTTTTGAAAGATGGAGATCGGCGTATCTTTGTTAAATCTGACATCGGAGCGCTTATAGCGCTACGCGATACGGACAAGCCCCTAGACGATACAGCTAAAGACCTTGTGTATCAACAAAAAGAAAGATTAGAAGGATCCAATGAAACACACATAGCGATACCCGATACATATGAAAATTCACCCCACGACCCCAATCAATTAAACGAGGTCTTAATGTTTTTAGTCAATGAACTCGCAGCCACACGTGAAATGAATGCCCAACTGACAAATGATATGTCACAGCTTAAAACAAAGGTTTCCCGGCTCCAGCAAGATCATCATGTTATAAGTTCTAGTATTGGAAATTCAGCGCAAAGAACTAATACTAAAATTGAACAATTAACTGAACAACAAAATACCCATTACGAAACATTGCTGGAACAAGAAAAACAAAAAAGTGAACTCTTACAAAAAGAAATACAAAATATGCGGGACGAACAGAAAAAAGAATGGAGTTCACAAAATGAATTTAATAAACGTTTAGAAGAGACTATACAAAAACGTTCCGAAAAATGGCGGGGACTTTTCTCCATATTCAGAAAATAAGGGATGACTGTTAAGGTTTTTTGCCTATGCGAATCCAAAAAACTTTAAAAAAATTCATAGTGCCATATATGATTCGCGCAGCTGAAAAACAGAATGAAGAAAGAATATTTCAACTTTACAGGTTTGGCACCAGTTTTGTAAAAGCTCGGCGATACCAATGTATCGGACGTTCTACCAAAGGCAAGCGAAGGCTCAATTAAAATTTCATTGGAGATTTGTTTAAGCGATATGCATCTAAAACAAAATGCACAATTTGAAGCAAGCAAAAAATGCAGTTTAATGAAATGAGAGTTGAGACAGTTGAGAACTTGCATTCAAAAACAAGAGTCATCCTTAATAGAGGTGCTCCAGACAGGGATTGATCGGCTCTTTTTTGTGTGTTGCGTATCGCTGGGCGATATAACTTACAAATAAATTCGAATCTTTAGGTTTAATAGAAAAGTGACGTTTGATGCAAACATGATTTACATCCGAATGAACAAGTATTCTTTGTATTCTTTTCTAAGGAAGTGGCAGAAAATGTGGGGATGCACACCCACTGTTCAAAAGTATGGTCAAAACTTAGTACGAAACGGATATGAGTTTTTAAGATGGTGGTCACCTATCTTTATTCAATCTGACATCGAAGCGCACATAGCGTTATACGATACGTGATAAGGGCATGTCCCTGGAGGGTACAGCTAGAGATCTTATGTGTCTATAAAAAGGTAGACTAGAAGTAACCGATGAAACAGAGATAGCGATACCCGGTATAAAGACAACTTAACCCATAATTCCAAACAAATAAATGAGATTTTAAATGTTCTAACCAATGAACAACTCGCAGCTACGCTTGAAATGAACAATCCACTGACAAGGATATGGCTCAGCTTAAAACAACGGTTTCCCAGCTCCAGCAAGATTCATGGCCTCAATAGTGTTCCTCAAGAAAGGGGCTTATCGGTTCTTTTTTATGTTTCGTATCGGTGTGCGATATAACATGAAAATAAGTCCGCAGATTCTTCATCTTTAAAAAGAAAGGGAAGTCCGACATAGAAACGCTTAAAGCGATACGCTATACGGGGAACTCCCTAAACGATAGAGCTAAAGGACCTTGTATCAAGAAAAAGAAAGATTAGAAGGAACCAATGAAACAGAGATAGCGATACCCGATACATATGACAATTTAACCCATGCTCTCATTCAATTAAAAGAAAGCTTAATTTTTAACCAATAAACTCGCAGCTACGGGTGAAATGAACATTTAACTGACAAACGATATGTCATAGCTTAAAACTGAACAACAAAAAAACCATTAAGAAACATTACTTCAATAAGAAAAAGGTTTCATTACTTTTTTTAGTCTCTTTGACTATATTGAGATGTTAAATAACAGTTTAAACCGAGGCAATCAAATCAATAGTAGAAATTCCTTTGTCCCAACTATTCAGAATCACTATTTTTCAAATTTCAACAATTTCCCGAGAAATAACTACAAATTCTGAGTAGACATCGACAAAATTAGAAGGTTCTAAAAGATGTAGTAAAACATTGGTGAAAATTATGACCAATTGAGTTAAAAACTTGATTGAAAACGTTTATGGGTATTGAGTATGGAGAAGTGACGAATAATTTCTCTTTTGAATGATATCGTATGTGTTTGGGAAGAACACACCTTTCAGAATTAAAAAAATTTTCAACCAAAACACTCGCTGCTCTACGCGTGAGGTGAACATTTAACTGACAAACGATATGTCATAACTTAAAACTGAACAAAAAACCATTAAGAAACATTTCTTCAAAATAAGAAAGTTTCTTAATGGTTTTTTAGAGTCTTTTACGATATTGAGGTGTTAATACCAATTTAAACCGAGGCACTCAATTCAATAGTAGAAATTCTTTTGTTCTAACTTTTCAGAATCACTATTTTCAAATTTCAACAATTTCCCGAGAAATAACTACAAATTCTGAGTTAATATCGACAAAATTAGAAGTCTCTAAAGGTGTAGTGAAACATTGGTGAAAATTATGACCAATTGAGTTTTTTTAACAAGGAAATCAGATAGGAAGCTTGGTTGATTGAGTTAAAAACTGATTGAAAACGTTTATGGGGTGTTGAGTATGGAGAAGTAGACGAATTATTTCTCTTTTGAATGAAAGCGTATGTATGTGCTTGGGAAGAACACACCTTTCAGGATTAAAGAAATATAAAGGGGTGAATGAGGGACAACCTACGATAGTATTGAAGGCAGCTAAATTGCCGCGAGTAGCAACCTGTGCTAGCTCAAACACCACAAAAAGACCTAAAAGCAAGTCAAAGAGAACAAGGCTAATGCCGAAGACAAAAGGAGGCCCCAAGGCAAGGGGATACAAATGTCTCGTAGCGAAGCCAAGCCAAAGCAGGTAAACAATGATAGCGTTTTTTATAGGTAAATGGGAGCCATCAAACTAAAATAAGGAAGGCAACTAGATCCCAGCGAGTAGCAACCTATGATAGTTGACAAGTACTATGCAATCTCTAATTGGTCTAGAAAATCAACTATATAAAAACGTTACAAGCATAGCACCTTAAACAGGTGCTCAGACTGTAGACAAACTCGATGAAAATCGAGTTTGTCTATTTTTATGGCTTGTACAATTTGGACGTTGATTTCC
>NZ_JBYSYV010000043.1:0-18838 GCF_058783805.1 Peribacillus sp. FW305-BF15
CATTCAGACCAAGGCGTTCATTATACACACCCTGAGTTCCAGCGCCGAGTGAAAGAACTAGGGCTGAAACAATCCATATCCCGAAAGGGAAACTGTTGGGACAATGCCCCTATGGAATCATTCTTTGGCCATTTTAAAGATGAAGTGGATTATTTGGAGTGTCAAACTTTTGATGAGTTACACCAATTAATTGAAGAATATATGGAAGATTACAATACAAATCGTTACCAATGGAGCCTAAATAGAATGACTCCCGCACAATACGGGAGTCAACTATTAGCTGCTTAATTTATAGGTCTTTTTTTAAGACTGTCCATTTTGAAGGGCACAGTTCAAATTAGAGAAGGGCTTTTTACTAGAATTTCTTATCCTGAAATCTCATCATCGGATTTAACATCCAATGGTGTTCGTTTATCCATTTTCAGCATGTAATAACTTGCTATTACCAAGGCTAGGAAAACGATCCCGACAACCAAGGAAATCCTTGTACTAGGATTGATCCACATACCTACCAGCACCATCAGTAAAAAGGCTATTGTCGCATAGTTACTGTAAGGGGCCAACGGCATTTTGAACGGATGTTTCTCCATTTCAGCGGCATTTACCTTTCTGAACTTAAGCTCACTGATAAGTAAGACAAACCATGGAATCATCCCAGGCAAAACACTCGCACTGTACACATAAAGGAATACTTGCGGCGGTGCAAGGTAATTCAGGATAACCCCGATGCCCAACCCTAATAGTACAGCGATCGTGCAATATGCCGGAACTCCATTTTTAGATACTTTAGCAAAGACTTTCGGAGCTTGGCCATTCAATGCCAGTGTGTAAAGCATACGACCTGCACTGAAAATCCCACTGTTGCATCCAGACATCGCCGCAGTGATGACCACAAAATTAATGATGCCTGCCGCTGCAGTGATACCTATTTTGGCAAAGGTCGAAACAAACGGACTGCCTAAGTCATCCAGTTGATCCCAAGGGAATACTGTCACGATGACGAATATGGCACCAATGTAGAAAATTAAAATGCGCCATATAATTGATTGAATCGCTTTTGTTACGGTCTTCGTTGGGTCTTTCGCTTCCCCTGCTGTGATGCCGATAAGCTCAACGCCTTGATAGGAAGCCACGACAAGTGAAAGCGCAAAGAAGAATCCTGTCCAGCCTCCCGTAAAGAAGCCGCCATTTTCCCAAAGATTCGATAATCCAATCGCATCCCCGCCATTCCCTATTCCAAAGAAGATAAGGCCCAGGCCGGCAACGATCATCAATATAATCGTTATGATTTTTATAAGTGCAAACCAGAATTCAAATTCCCCGAAGGATTTAACGGAAATGAGGTTGGCCGCTCCCAAGATGATCATGGCGACCACACCTGGTATCCAGGCCGGTAACTCCGGGAACCAATATTGCATATACAAGCCAACCGCAATGATTTCGGACATTCCGACGATTACCCATTGAAACCAATTGCTCCAAGCAGTCATATAACCTGCCAAAGGATGTATATAGCTGCTCGCAAAGGTTGCAAAAGAACCTGTAGTCGGTTCTAAATAAAGCATCTCACCCATGGAACGCATGATGAAAAATATAAAAATACCTGCAATGGCATAAGCAAGCATTACAGAGGGCCCGGTCCATTTGATCGTGCTCGCAGATCCCATGAATAACCCGACTCCGATGGTTCCGCCCAAAGCAATCATTTGAATGTGACGTGCTTCCAGCCCTCTCTTTAATTCCTTGTTCGACATGATTAACTCCTCCAGATGCAATATCGGTAATGCTTTTCTATCCTTACCATGAACTTATTGATTATTGCAGTTAGAAATGCTCTATCGAAAAAATACCAATAACACTTCATTTATGTTTTCTTATCTTATAATAGTAAATATTCTGTAAAAATACAATTGTATTTTTGAAATAAACAGTTGCCAATAATATCTTGTTGATTTTTCTAATCTAAAAATATCATTTTAAAAAAATGATGCTCAGTATTTTATTATAGTGATCGTTCATAATGAGTAGAAAACAATCACTTCTGCTTAGACCTTAAGTTTAATACAGACCACTATTAAACTACAGAAAATGCCTGTTTCATTTCAAAAAAAATTGTTGACCTACCGAAAAATAGATGATAGAATTCCAATATTATTTTATAAGCATAATGAAATGATCAAGCAGTGGAAAATCATCACTGACTGACATTTCTTCACAACCGCATACAAGCAAGCGATGAATGCTATGGATGACACTATAGCAGGAGCAGCTTCTGGAGAGACTGTACAAGATGCAGCGCCGAAGGATTCACAATCTCAGGCAAAAGGACAGAAGAGTAACGAATGATATATTGTTATTCTGAGCCCTTTAAGAGATTGGTATTATCCAATCTCTTTTTTTATTGTCCATATTGTGATTGGACTAAAACAACAAATGGGAAAGGCAAGCTGGACGACAATCACGTCCCTCTCTCCAAGACCATGCAGGTAAACATTCACTACCAGACTATAAAAACGGGGGCGTACGAATTGGCTAAACAAGAATTAAAAAGAGATTTAAAAAATCGACATGTACAACTGATTGCAATAGGAGGAACCATTGGCACCGGTTTATTTTTAGGTTCCGGAAAAGCCATACAATTAGCAGGTCCTTCCATATTATTCTCTTATATGATAATAGGGATTGCCTTGTTTTTTGTGATGAGGGCCCTGGGGGAATTGCTTTTATCCAATGCAGGGTACACATCATTCACTGAATTCGCAACTGAATATGTCGGTCCATGGGCCGGCTTCGTGACCGGTTGGACATATTGGTTTTGTTGGATCATGACCGCAATGGCCGATATCATAGCTGTCGGTGTTTATATGCAATATTGGTTTGATGTCCCTCAATGGATTCCGGCTCTGCTTTGTCTGGTCATTCTGTTAGGATTGAACCTATTGACCGTTAAGATCTTTGGCGAATTGGAATTCTGGTTTGCCATCATTAAAGTAATCACGATCATCGCCTTGATCATCGTAGGAATTTTCCTTCTGATCCTCGGCTTCAATACCAATACCGGAACGGTTTCCCTAACGAACCTTTGGAATCATGGCGGCATGTTCCCCAATGGCATTTCCGGATTCCTGTTATCTTTACAGTTGGTCGTCTTCTCATTTGTCGGTGTCGAATTGGTCGGGGTTTCTGCAGCAGAAACGGCGAACCCGCGAAAGAACATTCCATCTGCCATCAATAAAATCCCTGTCCGGATTTTGCTTTTCTACGTTGGTGCACTATTCGTCATTCTCTGCGTCAACCCATGGACACAACTGGATGCCACAAGCAGTCCATTTGTAGAGGTCTTTGCGTTAATCGGCATTCCAGTCGCTGCAGGGATCATCAACTTCGTCGTTTTGACATCCGCTGCTTCTGCATGCAACAGCGGTTTATTTTCAACGAGCCGAATACTTTATACGTTAAGCAGGAATGGTGAAGCCCCAGCTAAGCTGGAAAAATTAAATAAACAGGCTGTTCCGAGCAATGCCTTATTCACATCAACAATCGTTGTATCAATAGGGGCATTATTAAGCAAGCTGATACCGGAACAGGCATTTACTGTCGTCACTACCATCAGTGCCATCTGTTTCATATGGGTATGGAGCATTATCTTGATCTCCCATATCAAATATTCGAAAACAAGGCCTGACCTAAGAGCCAAATCGACTTTCAAGGCTCCTTTTACACCTTTTGTCAATTACGTCATTTTAGGCTTATTCCTGTTCATCCTTATTGTTATGCTATTCGCTGAAGCTACACGGCTATCACTGCTCTTGACCCCAATCTGGTTCATCCTCTTGGTGATACTATATAATTATCGAAAAAAAGATAGCTAAAGGAAATAAAGCCTTGAACTCAATATGAATTCAAGGCTTTATCTGCATATGAACATATTAGGCCTTCGGCTTTCTGCACACTTTTGCTAAAATATATCAGGCAACTGCATTAAATTTTATATCAAAATAGTGTAAGCTAATATATATTATCGGACCTTTTCCGTCATGTATGAATTTTCCATCCGGTTTGGTTCACCCATCCATCAGTGGCATTGAAGAATGAACCCCCATTGGTGGGCGTTTCACCTTATTTAAAACGGAGGGGGTTGTTTAATGAAGATTATATATATTCTTACACTAGTTCCTTTTATAGGCATACTGGGATTTCTACCTTTTGTTAATAAAATAGAACCATATGTATTAGGGATGCCTTTCAATATGTTCTGGATGGCTATGTGGGTGGTCCTTACCTCTGCCATACTCGGCATCATGTATAAGCTGGATCCCAGGAATCGGGAAGGTGACCAGGAATGAATATTGCTCTCTTAATCATTTTAGCATTTTTACTTCTATCGATATTTTTAGGAATACGCTCTTCAAAAGGAAAAGATATGGACTTGGAACAATGGACGGTGGGCGGACGCGGTTTTGGTGCGATATTCGTCTTTCTGCTGATGGCCGGGGAAATCTATACGACCTTCTCCTTCCTTGGCGGCAGCGGCTGGGCTTATGGCAAGGGCGCACCCGCTCTATATGTTCTAATTTACATTACTTTGTCTTACGTATTATCCTATTGGCTCCTGCCGGAAATATGGAGATATGCCAAAGAAAATAAACTGATGTCTCAATCCGATTTCTTTGTAAGCAAATATAAGAGTCCCAGTTTAGGAATTTTGGCTGCACTTGTCGGTGTGGTGTCGATGATCCCAGTGATCGTCGTGCAGCTAAAAGGATTGGGGATCATTGTCTCAGAAGCATCTTATGGTGCCATCTCAATGTCTGAGGCAGTTTGGATGGGGGCGATCAGCCTTACCATTTATGTGATGATCTCCGGTATACACGGATCAGTTTGGACCGCGGTCATTAAAGATATCATGATGGTCGCCATAATAGGATTTTTGGGGATTTATCTGCCGATACATTACTTTGGGGGATTTCAGCCGATGTTTGAAGCGGTTGATGCCGCCAAGCCTGGTTTTCTAAAGTTCCCTGATCAGGGGCTTAGCGTATCATGGTTCATCTCCACGGTAATATTGCTCGTATTCGGTTTCTATATGTGGCCGCAAGTTTTCAGCGCTGTTTATTCAGCACGCAGCGGCAAGGTATTTCGAAAGAACGCCATCATCAGTCCTTTATATACACTCATGCTGTTATTCGTCTTTTTCGTTGGGTTTACAGCTATATTGAAAGTGCCCGGACTCGTTGGTGCAGATGCGGACCTCTCATTGCTGCGCCTTTCGATTGAGACCTTTGATCCATGGTTTATAGGCATAATCGGCGGCGCTGGATTGTTGACCGCATTGGTGCCGGGATCCATGCTTTTGATGAGCGTCGCTACACTGCTCGCGAAAAACGTTTATAAGGAATTTGCACCTGACGTATCCGATCGCCATATTGTACGATTGGCAAAGTTCCTTGTGCCAATCATTGCCCTTATAGCCGTCTACTTCACCTTAAACGGCGGCGAAACGATGTCGGCATTAATTCTTATGGGATACAGTCTCATCACACAGCTCTTCCCATCCCTTCTCTTTAGTCTGAAAAGGAATAATCCGATCAATAAATTTGGCGCAATCGCCGGCATCATTACCGGATTGGCCATCGTAATCTGCATTACACTCAGTCAATCGACTATAGGGACCTTGTTTCCATCCTTGCCGCAAGCAGCAAAAGATTTGAATGTGGGAATCATTGCATTGGCAGTCAATTTCATTGTGATGATCACGGTGAGTATTGCTTTCAGAAAGCACGCGGTTCAGTTGGAACCTAAATCCGTTAACGATATATGAAGCAAATTTTGAAACTGGTTATGGATCAATAAACATTGGAGGCTCAGTCAAAAGACTGAGCCTTCCTTATTCTCGGCTTCCAAGCATGATGTCCTTTATCTCAATATTGTTGATGGGAAACCTCATTTTAGACTATTAATCTTTTCTGTTTATAAACAAATCCCCTATTTTAACTAATAAATACAACGAAAAAATAATCATCAAGGTTCTGGATACTACCAGGCCATCCATAGCTAAATCATATCCACCTCTTAATAAGACTTCCGGATTCAAACAAAAAGTAATCGATATTACGAAAGCTATTAAAATCAGGATAACACCGAACTGAGATCTATTTGACATTAACATTCCGCCTCACATTATATTTTTTCCAAATAATAGCATTATTTTTAGGGATAATCTACATTCATGGTCACTGGGGATGATTCAGTTGCATTAAAAATCCAAAATAAATAGCCACCCTGATAAAGAATGACTATGTATCATAAAATATGAAGCTTTCTTAGTAAAATGCATCGTATTGCTTCCGAGCCAACAAAAAATACTCTCTTCAGAAGGTTCGGGCTTTTATTCGTGAGTTTGGAGCAATTACTCGGGAATTTCATGCTTTTACTCGTGAGCTTGGAGCAAATACTCGGGAATTTCATGCTTTACTCGTGAGTTTGGAGCAAATACTCGTGACTTTCATGCTTTTACTCGTGAGTTTGGAGCAAATACTCGGGAACTTCATGCTTTTACTCGTGAGTTTGAAGCAAATACTCGGGAATTTCATGCTTTTACTCGTGTCCATGAAGCAAATACTCGTGACTTTCATGCCCGTTAAAGCTCATTTCAGTAATCCACTAAAGCCTTCCTGCCATCATTCAATTCTTTGATCACTTTCTTATATTTCTGCAACTCTTGTTCCAGTTTTTGTTTTCTATTTAAAATCATTCTCGTAACCTCTTTCGGGGAGGGCCCGCCTTGAATGCTTCTGATTTCCACAAAATATTCGGGAGAGATTATTTTTTTCCATTCATCTTCTGCTATGTTCACTGATACGAATTCATTGATGATCTTATTGATTTCTTGTGTGTCCCAATCATATAGCTCTTTCCCTTCACTAATCGACTTTTTTGCAATTGTACTTGCTATGGAATGGGCTTTTCTAAAGGATATGTCGTAATCTCTTGAAAGGGTATCCGCTAATTCAGTAATCGTTATACTGGATTTTGCGGCCATTTTCTTTGTATGTTCTTCATTTACTTTCAAAGTCGACATGACGGCATACATTAGTTTCATGACACGGCCTGCATTCGAAAAAGCCCGATATAAATGTGGCTGTAAATCATCTTCCGTATCGACTATATCACCAAATGGTGTATTGTGAATCATATTCATTGCAGCAAGTGCATCACCATACGCACTGCTTGCAATCGAACGGGAATGTTCAATGGAGACAGGATTCCTTTTTTGCGGCATGATGCTGCTCACTTGAACATAAGGGTCCGCCACGTGAAATGTACCAAACTCCCTTGTCACATGCTGCAGGAAATCTTGGATCCACCTTCCGGTATTGACCATGCAAGTCATGATGGCAGTTGCGGTTTCCAATAAATAATCTGCCCCGCCAATTGAGTCATAGGAATTTTCAATCACCGAATCAAACCCAAGCAGTTCAGCCGTACGGTTCCGACTGATCGGAAAACCGGTGGTCGTTAACGCGGCTGCACCCAAAGGGGATTGGTTAACCGTTTCATAGGCTGCCCATAACCGGCCAATATCCCTTTGAAGCACATCATAAATGGCTAAAAAGTAATGTCCTATTGTAGTCGGCTGAGCCGGTTGGGTATGTGTGTAACCTGTAATATAGGTTTCTGTATGTTTTTCAGCCTGCACCAAGAATGCTTCACTCAATTGGTTTGCATAGCCAACCAATTGGAGCAGATGACCTCTCAAAACAAGCCGGTACATCGCAACCCCCATATCATTACGACTGCGGCCGATATGAATCTTCCCTGCAAGTTCATGGCCGATTTCCTCACCGATCTTTGCCTCCATCATGAAGAATAAGTCTTCGAATTGGGGCTGATAGGTCAACTGAGCGAGATCTGTTTGGGCCACTTTCCGAATCCCATCAAGCATGGTTTTCGCCTCTTCATCTTTAATGATCTTTTGTTCCGAAAGCATGATGACATGTGCCCGATGAATATCGAACATTGCATCAAATAAGTAATCTCTTTGATCATTAAAAACAGGCATCAGAAGCTCTCTAACATAGGTTTTTCCGGGAAAGACACTACCTTCATTTTTGATAAATTGTTCAAGCCTGCTCATCTTTGAACCTCCGATTTATAAAGCTTTTTCCGCTTTGATTCCAAAAAACTTGTTCGAAATAAAGAGAATGATTACAATCAGCGTGATTTGAATCATCCCATAGGCAGCGGCCTGCCCCATATTGAACATCCGAAGCTGATTCATGATTTCAATGGATATGGGCCTGTTTGAAATCGTGTACAACAGGACCGAGGTCGGGAATTCCCCCACAGATTCGATAAATGCCAATAATGTCCCTGATAAAACACCAGGCATAATAATCGGAAATATTACCCTTCTGAAGGTATAAAACCACTTAGCCCCCAAGTTTCTGGCTGCTTCCTCAATCGAATCATCCAGCTGCTCCAGAACGGCATTAGTCGACCGGACAACGAGTGGAATATGCCTGATGAAATAAGCAAGCGGCAAAATCCAAAATGTGCCTACCAAGATTTGACCGAAAGAAAAAACGGTAGGTTCATTGAATGCGAATATCAAGTTCATCCCTATGACCGTTGCAGGCAACGCCCAAGGAATCATGACTAGAATATCGACAAAGCTTTTCCCGACGAATTTCCGTTTGACAAGTACATAGGACGCAATGACGCCAAACACCAGATTTGCCAACGTTGCAATAAACGCCATCAGTAAACTATTTCGTAACGGCTTGAAGATATTAGGGTCTTCAAACAAAAGCCTGTAATTTTCAACATTAAATACTGTGGGATACGTTTGAAATGTCCAGGTTCCATCCGGCACAAGTGAAAGTAAAAGAATCGTAAAGTGCGGTAAAAGCAGAATAATTACGCCGATGACCCCCGTTACGACCATCACCCATTTCATAACCGGGTTCTTCACTTCACTCCTGTGTGCCCCAATCCCTTTCGAGGCCATTCGATAATCCTTCCTATTCTGATACCAACGCATGAATAATAGAAATGAAATCGAAACGATGGATAGAATGACCGATTGGGTAGCGGCAATTTCCATATCACCATTGATTTTTGAAAAATAAATTTGCAGGCTTAACACCCTGTATCCGCCAGCTAATAAAAACGGAGCACTGAAAGAAGCCATCGATATCATGAAAACAAGTAAAGAGGCGGCAACGATTGCAGGTGTCAATAATGGAAATGTCACCTTCCAAAAAACCTTTAATTTATTTGCTCCTAAGTTATAAGCGGCTTCTTCAAGTGATGGATCTATTTTATTGATTGCAGCGGATACGGTCATATAAAAATAAACATACATCGTATAGGCATGCACGATAAGAATTCCCGGTACCCCGCCAATCTTGAATGGAACCTTATCGAGACCGAACAGGTCCTTGATGGCATTTGGAATCAATCCCGATTCTCCATATAAAAACATAAAGGCCATTACCCCTACCAATGATGGAAGGACAATCGGCAAAATCGCTGCTGATGAAAAGAAGCTTCTGCCGGGAAAATCGTAACGGTTAAAAATGAATGCGAGCGGAATGCCAATCAAGGCACTGACCAATACACTCAAAAAGGATATATAAACAGAATTCCAAAGAGCCTCTAAGTTCGTTTTCGATTCCTGTTCGAAGAAGTCCTGATAATTTCCAAGGGATATCGTTCCGTCTTTTTGCAGACTTTCAATAAAGGTCCTCAATGACGGGTAGAGTACATATGCTATGAGCACCAATACAACTGGTATAAGGAGCCAAACCGTCAATCTCGTATCACGATTTTTAATCATGGCGCATCACCGCTTATGACAGGGATAAGACGCAGCTGTTTCTCGGGAAGCTGGACATACACTTCCTTTCCTTGATAAAAGTATCCAAAATCATGGGTGTTAAATACGTCGACCCTTAGTAACACGTCTTGAACATCCACCATGACATTCACAACAGATCCAAAGAATTGGACGGAATTTATTTTACCTTTAAAGATATTCGTTCCTTCTTCGGTCACATCCAGAATCCTGATTGCTTCAGGACGAATCGAAACAGCAAGGTCAGCATCACTCTGTATGATTGAAATTCCGTCCCTAGCTTGATTTTCCACCTTCAATTTTATCGGTTTTTCACTAGTCTTAAGGACAATCTCTATATTATCTTGTTGAACTTTTTCAACTTGAACGGGCAAAAGATTAATCTCGCCTATAAAACTCGCCACAAAATCATTGGCCGGCCGATTATAAATTTCTGTTGGCGTCCCGACCTGGTGACATACACCATAATTGAACACAGCGATTCGATCACTCATGGATAATGCCTCAGCCTGATCATGAGTGACATAAATGGTGGTAATCTTATAATCACGCTGCAGCCTTAAGATTTCCACTCTCATTTCATCACGAAGCTTGGCATCCAGATTACTTAATGGTTCATCCAGCAGTAATATTTCCGGTTCAATGACCAGTGCTCTCGCAAGGGCCACCCGCTGCTGCTGCCCTCCGCTTAACTGGCTCACTTGACGATCCGAGTAGCTCTCCAGCCTGACCTTTTGGAGGGCATCCAGCACTCTCTTCTTTAAGTCAGCAGAAGAAACCTTTCTCACACGCAAGCCAAACGCTACATTTTCAAAAACAGTCATATGGGGAAAGAGGGCATAGTTTTGAAAAACCATGCCTGTATTTCTTTTCTCCGGAGGTACACGCGTCATATCTTTGTCGCCAAATCGGACGACACCTTTAGTTGGATAATAAAAACCGGCAATCATCCGAAGTGTTGTCGTTTTACCGCAGCCGCTTGGACCAAGAAAGGTAAAAAACTCACCTTCTTTGATGTCCAGATTTAACTGGTCAACAGCTATCGTTTTCCCGAAGGCTTTTTGGACATTCTCTATTTTTATTGACGCCATCCAAACGACACTTCCTTATTCTTTAATTTCTTTATCTCCGCTTTTAATATTTTCGTCCCAGTATTTCATCCACTCGTCACCTTTTTCCTGGAATGCATTCCAATCAATATCCATCGCTTTAATTTCCGTTTCCGTGATCCATTCAGGTAAACCCTTCACATCACTTCTGGTCGGAATCCTGTAAAATTCTTCTGCTAATGTTTTTGCGGCTTCTTGTGAATTCACGAACTCATAAAAGGCTTCAGCCGCTTTTGGATGCTTGGCACCTTCAACGATGGCGATACCTTCTGTCAATACTGGCGTTCCGCTTTCTGGAATGACGAACTCAAATGGATAATTTTTATTTTCTTTCAGCATGACGACATCTGGCATTGCCCAAACGGAAAGTGAGCCCTCTCCTTTGGCTACCTTGTTATACATCATTTCCGGATTCGCTGAATATTCCTTCGTGTTTTGGTCGAGCTTCTTTAACCAGTCATACCCTTCTTTCGGATCATTTGTATCCTTATACGTACGATAGATCATCGCAGAAAAAATTGTCCTCATCGTTCCGGAGGCTAACGGATAGCGGATGATGATTTCGTCTTTCCATTTCGGATCAAGCAGCTCATCCCAATCTTTCGGTACCTCGTCTTTTGATAATTCTTTGCTGTTATACATGATGACTTCCGGTGTCTGGCTCGTTCCTGTCCAATACCATTCCGGATCGCGGAATCCTTCATCGAGACTATCGGAATAGCTAGGCTTATAAGCGGCCAGCAGCCCATCATCCTTTGCTTGATTGAAGTTCGTGGAAGGTGCACCCCACCAAACGTCTGCCTGCGGATTACTTTTCTCTGAACGAACACGGTCAAGGATTTCTTGAGACCCCATATCAAGCCACTCAACATCAATACCATACTTATCTTCGAACTGCTTTTCGAATTTTGATAAAATATCTTTGCCATGCGGTGAATAAACAACGATTTTATCTTCGAGCTCACCCTTTTCGCCAGCATCCGAATTCGTTTTCGTATCTGTACCGTTACATCCCGAAATTAATAGTGCTGCCGATAAGGTCAGTACTGAAACAAGCGACCTTTTCCTATTTTTCATTAATATTCCCCCTCATCGCGAAAATTCAAAATGCCATCATGTTCCCTTAAAAATAGGGAAACCGCTCCAAGCACCCCTGCGTCTTCTCCCAGTTGTGAAGTTTTCATTTCTACTAAACTTGGAAGATATCGATCAACGACCTCCCGAATTCTAGGTAAAATGTATTCAGCAGAATTTAATACACCACCTCCTAAAATGATCACTTCCGGATTTAGCAAACTAGCCGCATTGACAATTCCGCAGGCTAAATGTTCGATGGCTTCATTTATGATGGCCATAGCTGCAGTATCTCCTTTTTTTGCTGCCAAAAAAGCATCCTCCCCCGATAGTTCGGAAGATTTGGCCCGTTCGAATAAAAAATGGTGAGGATCCTTGAGGACCTCCCTGGTGAAGTGACCGCCAATCGACTTGCCTCCTGCGACACTTTCCAAATAGCCGTATCTATGGAAAATCGGCTTGAATTCACGTTTTATATCCTCTTTGTCCGTCACCATATATCCCATTTCCCCAGCGGCACTGGAAGCTCCTCTGTATAACTGGTTATTCAAGATGATGCCGCTTCCGATTCCCGTGCCAACCGCAATGAACAGTAAATTCCGCTTATTTTGTGCATTACCCAGCCACTGTTCACCTAGTGCAGCCGCGTTTACATCATTGTCCAGAAAGATGGGGAAATCAAAATAACGCTTCGCTTCTGCTATAAATGGATATTGTACCCAGCCTAAACTCGGTGCCTCTATTACTAATCCGCTTGCCGTTTGCGTAATGCCAGGGATCCCGACTCCCATCCCCAATATCCTTTCCTTCACAATCTGATTCTTTGCAATTAACCGCTCCGTTTCAATCGCCATTTGCTTAAGCAGACCTGAATTTAAATAAGTGTTTGTTGAAAAACTAGTGTCAGCAAGGATGTTGCCGCTTAAATCGCTTAAAACGATTTTCACTTTCGTCCCGCCTATATCGACACCGATGATATAGGCAGCCTTTTCATTAAAAAAGAGCTGGATGGGCCTCCTCCCGCCTTGAGATGAGGATACTCCTATTCCTTTCTCGAATACCCATTTCTCCTGTATAAGTTCATCCACAGCCTGTGAAACAGTTGGTTTACTTAGCTGAAGCTTAACGGCGATTTCAGCTCTTGAAATGGGTGAACATTCTTGGATGCATTGAATGATCCTTTTTTTATTTACATATTTTTGATGACTGGGTGTCCTTTTAAAACTCATCACATCACGGCCTTACATTATTTAGTTAGTAAATCTTCCTAATTAAGTAAAAATATAACTTAAATAATTTCAACGCACAAGTTTTTTTCAGAACATTTAAAATGTTCAACTTTCAATAGTTACTTCGAATTATTTACATTTATAACCATTGGTGCTATTTATTAGATAGGTTTTTTATCTGGTTAGTTAGAAAACATTACTAACCTACATTTTTTTTATAAAAGTTGAAGGGGGTTAAAAGAAGAATGAAAAAAGCTTTGTTATCGTTGTTTTCCCTTTTGTTGGTTCTTGCATCATTGCCGCTTGGAGGCAGCGCTGCAAATCCTGATGATACCAACGTCGAATTATGGAATGCGGTCAAGCCGCTCGAAACGACTGTGACATTCTTGAACAGCGGTGCCCATCCCGATGATGAACGCAGTGACTTTCTCGCTTATCTATCGAGAGGGTTAGGGGTGAAAACATCCAGCCTGATTGCAAACCGTGGTGAGGGAGGACAAAATGAAATTGGGGATGAACTGGACAACGCTCTTGGAATCATCCGTTCTAGGGAAATGATAGAAGCTGCAAAAATCACCGGGGTTAAAGCCTATCATCTAAGCGAAACCACCTCTGACCCCATTTATGATTTCGGTTTCTCTAAAACACCAGAGGAAACATTACAAAAATGGGGCGAGGAACTCACATATGAACGGCTTATCCGCTTTATTCGGACGTATCAGCCAGATATATTGATGCCATCCTTTCAAAATGATGATACCCAGCATGGACATCATCGAACAATGACAATCCTAAGTGAACGTGCCTTTACGGATGCCGCCGACCCAACTGTGTTTCCACAACAATTGGAACAAGGTCTATCGGTATGGCAAGTGAAAAAGTTATATTTGCCCGTTTCCTCGGCAGATCAAGCAACCACTTCGATAGAAATCGGTAAATATGACCCAATATACAAAATGACTTACCCACAGCTTGGAGAACAATCCCGCTATCTGCACAAAAGTCAAGGCATGGGTTCTGATATCCCTGCAGCACCACGCCAGATCCATTTGGATTTGAAGCAAAGCGCGGTTGATACAAAAAGCGAGTCGGACCTTTTTGCAGGTGTACCTTACAATTTTACTGAATGGGCTGAAAAACTCCCCCGCTCAGCTTCAAAATTAAAAGGTGAATTTAGGTACCTGCAACGGAATCTGGACGCTGTTATTGAGTCTTATCCCCATGCTAAACGTGTTTTTTCAACATCCCAAAAAGCTCTTTCCAATGTTCGTTCAATGACTGTGCAAGTCAAAAAGGCAAAGCTAAGCCCTGCCATCAAAAACGACTTGCTTCATAAGCTCTCATTAAAAGAAGAGCAATTGCAAAACGTCAGTTATGTCTCCTCAGGGCTCGAGGTTCAAGCTGAAGCAGCTTCAAAGATTCTTACTAAAGGTCAAAATACGTACGTAACCATAACCATGAAGAATAACGGGAAACAAACATTGAAAAAAGTCGCTGCTGCATTGAACGTGCCTAAAGGATGGAAGACAAAAATAAAATCAAAAGATGTCAATCTGGCACCTAATAAATCTGCGACAATGACCTACCTGGTTGAAGTCCCTGAAGATGCAGCTTATTACCATGCCTATGATGAATCAACCATTACGACCAGCATTTCTTATAAATACGGGAGCACAAAAACTTCCATCAAGGAAGAATTGGATGGAACGATCGCCGTCCTTCCCGACGTTGCCCTTACCTTATCTCCTGAAGATATCGTCGTAAATACAGCAGATGTAAAAGAGGAAATCCCAGTGGCGGTGACCTTGAAAAACTATACAGAAGGAAAAGCATCAGCAAAGGTCGCTTTAAAAGTCCCTGAAAATTGGGGAGTTCATCCCCAAAATGCCACTGTATCATTTAATGAAAAATCAGAAGAAAAACAAGTGAAGTTCACCCTCAGACCGCCAAAGGCCATCCAAAAAGGCGAATATCAGGTGAAGGCTGCTGCCACTGTCAATGGGAAAACCTTTGATTCGACCATTCAGGAGATTTCCTATGACCATATCGGAACATTCTATTACCAATACCCAGCAGCTATCAATACCGTTGCATTTGAGCTTTTGAAGCCAGCTTCATTAAAAGTGGGGTACATTGAAAGCGGATTCGATAAAGTGGCAGATTATTTAAGCAATGCAGGGCTGAACATTACAAAGTTAACTGCAGCTGATTTAGCTGAAGGTGATTTAAGTCAATATGACACGATCGTTACAGGCATCCGTGCCTATCTATCGAGGGAAGATTTAAAGGCATATAACGCGCGCTTACTTGAGTATGTGGAAAACGGCGGACATCTCGTCGTGCAATACCATAAACCGGGTGATGGATGGGATGCATTGAAGACGGCTCCATATCCTCTTACCCTCGGGAATCCTTCGATTCGCTGGCGGGTAACCAATGAAAGAGCCACAGTAAACGTGTCGAAACCAGAATCGGCGCTTTTTACCTATCCAAATAAAATAACAAGTGATGACTGGAGCAATTGGGTCCAAGAAAGAGGATTGTATTTCCCAATGGAATGGGATGAACGGTATGAAACATTCATTTCCATGGCTGATCCGAATGAAGAACCATTTGATGGCGGTATCCTTATGGCTAAATACGGTAATGGCACCTACCTCTATACCAACCTTGTCCTATACAGGCAAATTCAAGGCCAGGTTCCAGGCGGATATCGAATCATGACGAACTTGATTAGTTACGGTGCCAAATAAATAAATAGAAACCTATGCATGTGCATAGGTTTCTTTTCTGTGACGTTTGCCCGATTGAAGCTGATATGAATCCTGACTGATAGGTTCCTGCTCTAAAAACAAAAAAAGTTATGCACAAAGATGAGGGAAAGGCTCATGCGTTTGGGGTTTCCCCTCATTTCCCGCATTGCTTTGTCCACACTTTATGCACAACTTCATTCATGATTTACGATCTTAAAAGCAGCCCGTTAAAGCACTTTGCTCAAGAATGCTTTGGTTCTTTCGTGCTGAGGGTTACCGAATAATTCATTCGGCTCATTTTCTTCCACGATATACCCTCCATCCATGAATATCACCCGGTCCCCGACTTCCCGGGCAAAGCCCATTTCATGCGTAACGACGACCATTGTCATTCCTTCTTTAGCAAGTTGTTTCATTACCTCCAAAACATCACCGACCATTTCAGGGTCAAGGGCAGAAGTCGGTTCATCAAATAGCATGATCTTCGGATTCATCGCCAATGCCCTTGCGATGGCGACCCGCTGTTTTTGTCCGCCGGAAAGTTCCCCCGGATAGCTATTTGCTTTTTCCTTTAGACCAACCTTATCCAATAACTCAAGCGCTAATCTTCCTGCTTCCGCTTTATCGGTGGCACGAATTTTAATAGGGCCCAAGGTTATGTTCTCCAAAACGGTCTTATGTGGGAATAGATTGAAATGTTGAAAAACCATTCCAACTTCTTGCCGGACTTTGTTTATATTGATTTTCTTTTTAGGATCGGTAATATCATGTCCGTTAATGACCACCTCGCCGCCGGTAACATCCTCAAGGAGGTTCAGGCAACGCAGGAATGTACTCTTTCCAGATCCAGAAGGGCCTATTACGCAAATTACTTCCTTTTCCTGCACTTCTGCATTTATATCTTTTAAAACCTCGACAGTTCCAAATGATTTTCTTAGGTTCTTTACTGTAATGATGCTCATCGAACTTGTACCCTCCTTTCTATGAAATTAGCAATTAGGGTTAACAAATAGATGATGATAAAGTAAATTACACCCACCGCCAGCCAAACCTTGAATGCTTCAAAGGTTGCCGAAGCTTGAATCTGACCTTGCTGGGTTAAATCGGCTATACCAATTACGGATAATAGAGAAGTGTCCTTCAAGCTGATGATCGATTGATTAGTAATGGTAGGGAGCATCCTTCTAAAGGCTTGCGGAAGCACGACATATCTCATTGTTTGAGCTCCAGTGAACCCGATGGATCTTGCCGCCTCCGTTTGCCCTTTATCGATTGATTGTATCCCCGCCCTTATTATTTCAGCAAAATATGCCCCTGCATTGATTGCAACGGTAATTATTCCAGCTGTTGTACTGTCCAAAGAAATCAAATTCAATGAATTCACACCAAAATAGATAAAAAATAACTGAACAATGAACGGTGTCCCTCGTATTGCATCCACATAAACCTTTGCAATCCAATTCAAGATTTTGATGGGGGCAAGTCGCAGCAATGCGACAAGTAAACCAATCAAAAAACCTAGGATAATGGCAATCACAAAGATATAAAGTGTCACCTGAAGTCCTTTTAATAAAAGTGGCAACGCCGCAACAATTATATCCATTTCTTTCACCCCTTTGAAAAAGAAAGCGCGCCATAAGCGCGCCTAATGAGCTTTAGTCTATTGTTTATTAACCTTATTCACCAAGATACGTTTTTATAATTTCATCATATGTGCCGTCTTTTTTAAGATTGGCAAGACCATCATTTATTTTTTTCAATAAATCCCCGTTTTGCCCTTTCAATACAGCAATTCCATATTGGTCACCATTCAAACGGTCACCTACGATTTTCAACCCAAGATCTTTTTGGGCGATTGCATATGAGATGACAGGATAATCTTCTATAAGGGCATCCGCATTACCGTTGGCCACTTCCTGGAACATCGCTGGACTATCATTGAATTGAACAACTTTGATTCCTAGTTTCGTAGCACTATCCTGTGCATATTTAGCACCTGTTGTTCCTTTTTTCACTGCTATGGTTTTTCCTTTAAGATCCTTAACGGTTTTAGTGCTTGTATTATCTTTCTTAACAACTATTGTTAACCCTGCATCAAAATACGGTGTTGAGAAATCCACTACCTTTTTTCTTTCCTCTGTAATGCTCATTCCTGCAATGGCCACATCAAGCTGATTGGCTTGCATAGCCGGAATGATTCCACCGAAATCCATTGGAGACAATTTGATTTTGAAATCCTGGTCTTTCGCGATTGCATTGATCAATTCGATATCGATACCTTTATAGTCGTTCCCCTCTTTAAATTCAAAAGGAGGATAAGTCGTATCCACACCAACTTTATATACCTTTTCAGGTTTCTTTTCCTCACCTGCATTTTTTCCTTCATTGGTTCCACAAGCCGAGATAAAGATAGTTAAAATCAAAAACATACTCAATAAACCAAGTTTCTTCATTTAAATCACTCCAATTCTTAATTATACGTGATAATAAATAATTCTCCCTATAATATAGCATAAGAATAAAGTATTATAATATGAATTTTTAGAATAAATATTATTTTCTTTAAATAATTTTTATGGACGTTTTTCCTAATATTGTTACAGTGATGGAAAACACAAAAAGGCTATGGGATCCTTCTCGATAAAAATAGCCGATCATGTCATCAATACCTGTAAAACAAGACCATTGGAGGGTGGTATTCACAATCATCCCTAATAGGAGATGCCCCATTAGTTGGATAAGAAACTTCTATGGCGGCCAACCTCGCCGCCACCATCTACTACGAAAATCCAAACTCAAAAATAGAGTCTAACC
>NZ_JBYSYV010000044.1:0-17314 GCF_058783805.1 Peribacillus sp. FW305-BF15
CCCAATTGAATATCGAGAAAAGGCCGCAGCTTAAAAAATACTCTTTTTTTATTGTCTACTTGACAGGGTTATGTGCAATCTGCCCTTCCTTTTTAACAGTTGGAATGACTCTTGATTGCCAAGACTAGAACATTATCATTACGACCAAACGTCCAACATTATATCCCGCTAATAGATACTTGCTTTAATAAAATTATTTTGTTCATAAAATTTATAAAGTTTTTAAATTGATTTTCAAGGTATATCCCTCTTTCATAGTCGTGCTAATTAAATTTTTTTTAAGGGGACAGTCCCCATTAAAAATGGGAAAGGAACCCGGTATGACTGCATACAGATAGGGGACTGTTCCTATTTCTCGAAATAAAAAACCGGGCGGCATCAGCCGTCCGGCCCATTCTGTATTCCATTATTGTTTGCGATGTTCAAAGGTTTTACATGCCGTTTCCTCAACATTGTCAGCGTCATTGTTATCAAGGCCCACGACATAAATGGAGTCGGCAACACATTGATTCCCCTCGGCCCAGTACGTACAATTCTCTACGTTACACAAAACTTCGAGTTTCATAGAATGTCTCCTCCTCTTTATCGTTTAGTAACATATCCCCGTTTTTGTATATGGATAAACTCACATAAGCTTTTTCCTTCTTCTATGGAACTACCCAAATGTCTGTAAAACCAAGCTCACACTCGCCTTCTTTGCTGACGATAAGAGAGCAGATAGATTGGAATTCACCATGCCTTCAGCTGTTTCTGGAGGCAATTATCAAAAGTCTGACGAAGTAGCCATACCTACTTAAACTAAGCCAGCTAATAGGATGTCAATATCTTTCTCTAAAATTTCCAATTCCCTTATGATATACTATTTTTGTTCATGACAAATAACCCTCCAAAACTCTTTTGGAAGGGTTTTTCTCTATATCACAAAACCGTTATTTGGCTAAATCCAAAAGTTTTTTTTTCAGCCGTTTTCATTTCCTGAAATAAAATTTAAGTCATTCTACCTTAACCTTAATCTTATCAATGGCATTATACCCATAACCTTTTTTATTCCAGAAAGGTAAATTAGGTTGAATTTGACCAAATGAATCTGTTGCTCTGGATTTAATCGTGTACTCACCTTTTTCTGATATATTCCATTCGAATGACCAACTAACCCATCCATAACCAACATTCTTATCAGGTAATATATCGGCGTTACTCCATGTATAGCCATCATCCATACTAATTTCCACTTTTGTAATAACTCCTTTTCCTGTCCATGCAATCCCTTTGATTAAATGCACACCTGTATTAATTTTTTCCATGTCCAGCGGTTTTTGGATAGTCGAATTGATATTTATTGCAGTGACCGGAAATGCATTTTGATCATTGTCTTTATTTGGATAATACATATAATCAATGTTTTGAAAAGGTCCATTGAAAGTAGTATTAATAACACTTATCTGCTTTATCCACTTAACAGATGCCATTGCATACCACTGCGGAACGATTAATCTCAATGGATAACCATGTTTAAAAGGAATTGGCTGGTTATTATACTCATATGCAATGATTGTATCCTGATGCAGTGCCTTCTCGATAGGCAAACTCCTCGTGTAGGTGTAAACCTCATCCAGATCGGTCCTAAGGCCATAATCATATCCCTCCACGACAACTTCTATTGCCCCTTCTCCTATGCCAGATAATTCAAGTAATGTCCGTAATGGTACACCTTTCCACTTCCCTTGACTAATGGCCCCCTTTTCCCATTGTTCTCCAAATGTTTTAGGTTCGAAGAGATTACGCTTGTCTCCCGAGCATTCAAGGACAACTTCAACCGTTTTGGATGGATATTGAAGAATGTCTTGCATGGACAGCAGTAATGGAGCTGATACTGCTCCATTTATAGGAAGCCAATAGTTTGAATAAGAAAGTGTCGGATAAGTAAAGTGGTTCCTTCTAAAAAATAATTGGTTTTCCACACTATCATTATTGATGAATTGAATGGGTGTCTCCTGATTTTCCGGCAGCAAACTACGCGTAGTTAAATAGGGTCTCACTTTTTGAGGTTTTGTCATGGTTCCCTCCTTATTAATATGAATCATTATAATGTATACTTCGTTACTGCCCACTTCATCCTACACACCATCTGTTTAAATCCAGTTTGTCTAATCCTACGGCCGATCCCTTTGCTCCATATTTGAATGGCTATTTGCTGTGCATTTTCTTGTAATAAGTAAGGTTAGGGGTCATTTAATTTCCAGTCTTCAGGATATTAATCCAATTGCACTTTTTAGTACTTTCGGTGCCTTTTTAATTCCTTCCGTTCCAACAAAACTGCTCGCACTCGCTATTAATATGCTTGAAGAAATGAATTTGACCACATAAAAAATTCCTGATCCAATAATTAGATCCAGGATTAAAAACCTTTTAATTGTTGAACCTTTTATTATATAAATAACGAATTGGTCGTTTTTCTTCATACTCAGAATGGTCACACCCTTATCTTTTTCTAAATGTTATGTCAAAGGGGGTTGTCATATTCTTGTGCATCTTGCCTTTACTATTTAATTAGAACTGCTTTCTGTTAGCGTTGGGCATAAAAACATATTTCTTTTGCTGCAATTTTGTGACGACTCCATTTGGTCGATATGAATGTCTTTCATTCCACCAATCTAAAATCCTTTACGAACTGAATGGGTTCTACAGATGGAATATTAACAAACTTGTCAAGGCGTTACAGCAGGAACAATAACTGGCAAACAAAAGAAACGATATCGGATAACTTTTTGGGTACTAGTTGCCCTTACAGTGTTTTCACTGCCAGGAGTTGATAACCCTTCATCTATGAATGGATATGATGTTATTGATCTAATTTTATTTTTTATTATCAATATGATTGCAATCTATCTTTTAGTCGGTATTTATAAAAAGAGAATGAGGAAAGAATAAGATTTCTTCTTGCCCTTTTTTGGCTTACTGATTCCACTGTTTTTACGTAACAGCATATGGACCATACTTTTAACTATCATTGGCTCAATTTACATTGTCTTATTTGCTCCTTATCATTCACTTGAGGAAACTAATATTTTCGATGTGAGTATTAATGCTATAGTCGAAATTGTCATGAATATCATGTTTGTCCATTATTGTAAGAAGATATATAACTAGGCAGCACCTATTTTGGTGCTTTTTTAAATTTGACTTCACAGTTTCACTTCTTCCTGACAGCTTCATTCATGCCTTATAGGTATCACGTTTCTTCCTATTAATTAAACAAACGAGAATCAAAAATGAAAAAAATTTGCTTCTTATCAGTTTCTTAGTACTAATCTCTTTTTCTCCTAATAAACTTAATAAACTAACTATTTAGGAGGGGTGCAATGTTTAATCAAAAACTGGATAATATTAGGCCGCTTATTTGTAAAATTAATGACGTCACTTACCAAAAGTACCATCTATATAAGAAATCATATGAGCATGAAGTTTTCGTCATAAAAGATTACGGTGAAGACCGCGGTATTACCAATAAAAGTATTGCATTATTCGAAGCAGTCAAGGATCATTTTGAGCGTTTTAAAATTGCTAAAATTACTAAAGAAATTAATAAAGATAATATTTTGCTCGATAGCGATCTCATCCTTATAGACAAAAAAGGAAATGAGCTACACCTTTCTGGTTGTAGTTGCGGGTATGCTGGCACTGGTTCACAGGGGACAGTTGAAATTTTGAATAAGGCTGGATTCGAGATAGATAGAAGGTTTGTGTTTTGTTCAAAAGGATTCACTCTTTTTCATCCAAATGAAGAAAAAGAACTTTATGGCAAACGTTTATAAATTATCCAGATAACGGTCTATATCTATCATTACCTAATCTCCTCAGCAATATATAAAATGGAAATGTATGAAATAAAAAATAAAAAAGCCTTGGGAACTGATAAATCAGTATACCAAGGCTTTAAAGCTATTAATACATTGACATTAATTAAAAATCATTAATGAAACTCGGGATATATCTATGAAGAACAGCAATATATCGACGAAATTCAGGATATATCTCCGAAAAACAGCATTATCTACATTTCACTGTTAATTACAAAACCTGTTATTCCTCAAGCATGCCCTTCACTCGCTCAACTTTGTCTTCCATCCTGCGTTCTTTATCACGACGGTCATCGATTCGGATATTCGTACAAACTCTAGCAAGACCTTTTTCAAAAGGTACTTCGTGCATCGCTTGGATCACTTCAAACAATTTAGGCAGGTCGCCTTCAATGATTGTATTCATGGGTGTCAATTGAAAACGAATTTCCCCCTTCTCTTCATATTGCTTTAATACTCTTTGAATATCCGCCACATAGCTGCTAACACTTGGAGTTTGTGTACCGACAGGAATAACCGTTACATCAACTATTGCCATTCTTATTCACCAATCCTTTATATGTATTTCAATCAAGAAGCATCCATCCTATAGAAGACGGATGTTTTTTACTATTATAACTCAAACTTCGCACCTGGGAAATTTGAGAGGAGCTTTGAAGTTTGCGATTCGTGAATCAAAGCACTTCATCCCTTACGAGTAGAACTGGATGTATTCCAGTTCTACTCATTTTGGTATTCCAGCTAACAAATCCACCTCTATTAAAATAGAGGTGGGTTTGTTTTAAATAGATTTATTATGCCTTATCTTTTCATTTATATAATCCTTATAGACTAACACAGCAACAACAATAAAACTTAGACTAACAATCCTGAAGATCATCTCTAAACTGATCCATTCTGCTAAAATACCTAATACAAACGCGCTAACTCCAACACCAACGTCAAAACTGGAAAAAAAGGTTGCGTTGGCTGCTCCTCTTTTTTCTTCACTTACCTTTTGAACAGTCCATGTTTGTAAACATGGCATAACGGTACCATAACCTGCCCCAAATAAAATCGCAGCAACGATGAGTTGAGATTCATTTGTCGTATATGACAGGATAACAAGTGAAAAGAATCCTAACACAGCCGCCATAATGATAATAGACCAAGGTCCTTTTTTGTCATACCATTTTCCGGTAAACGGACGTAGTAAAGTTGAGACAGTTGCATTGATAAGGAAGAATAGAAAAATATGATCTACTTCCCTTTGCTTCCCAAAAAGAACCAAAAATGTGATGATAGCCCCAAAACCTAGTGTTGTAATAACCGTAAGTAACGCTTGGAACCATACGTCTTTTTCAAAAATCATATCCAAAAAGCGAAATGGCTTCTTCTCACGCTTAACAATAGTAGGTGAATAGACAAATTGAAGCGCAAGTACTGCCAATAAGCTCAATACGGCTGATGACCATATCAATATATCGAAGGAAAAAGAGTCATAGATAAGGATGCCTATACTCGGTGCAACGATAGCCCCGACCGTTGTGGATATAGAAAAATACCCTATCCCTTCTCCTAAGCGTGTCTTAGGAATAAAATCCACTACCATTGTACTGTTAGCTGTGGTTGATACCCCCCATGCTGCACCATGGAAAAGCCGTAACAATAGAAGAAGCCATATTATATTAAGAAACGGATATAGAATTGTAATGACCATTAAAGCTGCACTTGCACAAATGGCCAGACTTTTCCTCTGGCTATCCATTAAATAGTAACCTACAAAAGGCCTGATTAAAACAGCACCTATCGTAAATAATGATGTTACTAGACCAACTTGAATGGAAGATGCATTCATGCTTAACAAATAGGCAGGCAAAATAGGAAGCATCATTTCAAACCCAATAAAAACTAAAAAGTTGCTTATAAATAAAAAAAGAAATGATTTATTAAAGATTCTTTGATTTTTCATATGATTATTCCTCGCTTCTAAATTATTTTTCTAAGTTAGAAGCGTTTGGAACACCGAAACATTTTTCAATTGCCTAAGGTTTTTAGTCAATTGACTCACCCTCTCTTAACCCCTTAAAATATCAAACAATCATATCAGAACCTACCCTTATAAACAAGCAGCTCTATTTTAAATAACTTTATAGGAAGGAATTAAGTGAGCGACAAGTTTAAGATTATTTAGGTTGTGACCGGAAAAACCCGACACTTTCTAAATGAGTAAAAAGTTATTGGGAGTACTATGTTTTTTTCTACTGTCAAGTAAAGCAAGACAGTGAGCCAATCGCTCTACCCCTAGTTTAATTTGACTCTCGTTCACTTGAGAGATGCATAAACGAACGAGATTCTCCTTTTTATATTCTGCTAAAAACATTCTGGAGGCATCATCAACATATATATGCTGCTCGTTTAGCATATGAACCACCTGTTTTGCTTTCACATTCTTGGGCAAACTGATGGAAAGATAGAATCCGGAATTCGGTTTAGAAAAAGAAGTATTAGCCGGCAGGAATAATTCACATGCTTCTTGAAGGATTTGCATTTTAGTTCGGTATACCACTTTTACATTTTTGAGATGATTATTAAACATACCGCTTTTTAAATAGATTTCTAGCGCACCTTGAGAAAGTGCTGAACTATTAAAATCCGAACTGAATTTATAACGTAAAAAGTTGTTCATCATTAATGCAGGAAGAACGACAGTCCCAATCCTTAACCCTGGGAGAAAAATTTTCGAAAGGCTTTTAATATAAATCACTCTCCCAGAAGGATCAAAAGAAAATAAAGGATCGGATTTTGGATTTGGATCAAGGTCTCCTAAAATATCATCCTCCACTATGTATACATCGTATTTTTCTGCTAACTCAACGATTTTTCTCTTTTCGCCATTCGTGTAACTATGTCCAAGTGGATTGTGAAATCTCGGGATAATATAGAAAAACTTTATATCATTATTTCGAAAAATGTATTCCAGTCGATCAAGATCTATTCCTTCCATTGATAATTCGATCCCAAAAGTGGTCGCTTGATGCAGATTGATGGACTCGATAAATCCAAAATAAGTAGGCTGTTCAATTAGAATATTGTTTTTTCCATTTGGAAATGGCATAGAAACTAATAAATGGAGGGCTTGCTGCGAGCCAGAGACAACGACTAATCTTTCTGGTTTAGTGAAGACCTGTAAATTCTCCAAATATTTCACCAACTGTACTCGCAGTGAGTAAAGCCCTTGTTGATCGGAGTATGTAAATAGCTCTTCTTTGTAATGATCAATTGCTTGATTCATACAATGTTGAAATTCAACATAAGGCATAACATTTTTATCTGGACCGGCAGACAAAAAATCAATCACCTCATTCTCTTCCTTCGCTTTTTGATATTCATTCACAACATAGTAGCCGCTTTTAGGAACAGAATAAATTAAATGCTCTTTTTCAAGTTCTGCATATGCTTTAATTACCGTATTTTTGCTACATGAAAAATACTCAGATAATTGACGAACAGAAGGAAGTTTACTGCCTGCAATTAGTGAACCATCTTCTAGGCGAAGCTTAATGTCTTCCATTATCATTATATATTTTGAGTTCATATATTAATCCCCCTCCAACTGTACCAGGACAGATAGGTAAAAAAACGGTTTATTTTTATTGAATGTACTCATAGTATGTTAATTATATCAGAACTGTTTTTAAGATAAGTGAAAAATGGTACAGATGTGGTACAAAGTATAAAGATTGGGGTTGGAAAAGATGCTGGGGGAAACAAGAGAAAAATTCGGATTATTTTTGGGATTGGTGGGTGTCATTTGTTTTAGCTTAACGCTCCCCGCTACAAGTATTGCTGTAGAGTATTTTGGGACTACGGTCGTCGGTTTAGGAAGAACGGTTGTTGCTGCTATTTTAGTAGCGGTGGTATTGATCGTTCGAAAGGAAAAACTGCCTTCTCCAAGTCAATTCAAAAGTCTACTTATTGTTGCTGTTGGTGCAGTTTTAGGATTTCCTCTCCTCACTTCTTGGGCAATGGAATCCTTGCCTGTTTCTCATGGAGCTGTGGAAGTAGCCCTGTTACCGTTAGCAACAGCTGGATTTGCTATGTTTAGGGCAGGTGAAATCCCTTCAATCAAATTCTGGGTTTCAAGTATAATCGGCTCTTTAGCTGTCATTATGTATGCACTTCATCTTGGATTCGGCCAATTGCAATTAGCCGATTTAGCTTTACTGGCAGCAGTGACCATACTGGGACTTAGTTACGCAGAAGGGGGGAAATTAGCGAAAGAATTAGGCAGCTGGCAAGTGATTGCTTGGGCCATTATGATCGGTGCTCCATTTTTCATTATTCCAGTTGGACTAAACCTTTCAACTGAAATGCTCCATGCCCCTATCCAAGCTTGGGTTAGCTTAATTTATCTCGCAGTGGTTAGTCAATTTCTAGCATATGTTGCTTGGTATAGCGGAATGGCTATGGGCGGAATAGCAAGGGTTAGTCAGATTCAATACTTACAACCATTTTTGATGATTGTATTTGCAACAGTATTTCTAGATGAATCCATCACATTTTTCACCATTGTAATAGCAGTAATTGTTGTCTTTTCTGTCATATTAGGCAAAAATGCTCCCGTAACAAAAAAAGTAGCTGTATCAGGGAAAAGCTAACTGCATTTAGAACAACCGAATTCCAATAGATGAAAGAGACCGACAGTCATGAATATGGATTCAAAATAAAAATCAACAATATCATAGGGAAACTAAGTTATGTCAAAATCATCCATTGTAAGGACAAAAGTTAATTTTTGATCAACTGAACGAATTTCGAATACGGATGAGCAACAGATTTCATTATTAATGAAATCAAATCTAAAGAAATAATAGAATGTTACTGCCTAACGGGAGTGTTGATCAAGGATTAACGCTCTTTCTTTTTCAAATTAGGCTTAAATTTCGTATTGTAAAATCCTTATATGTAAAAGCTTTCATATTCATTAGATCTTCCAGATTCCACGACTTAGTTTCAATGGCTTCTTAACCGTTTTCTTTCCTTATCATTGTTCATCGTTCTCACCGCCATAAAAAAGCACCCAAACCAATGGATGCCTTCTCCTTTTATTCATCAATTTTTGACTTCTTTCAGTAGATCATTTCTATACGAAATTGCATCTCGTTCAAAAACTTTTTTAAACCTGTTTTCGTACTCTTCACGGGTTATTAGACCTTTTTCTTCCAGTAATTCCACTATAGTTCTAACCCTTACTCTACTCGACACTAATTCGTTTGTCATATTGGACAATAAAATACTGATTTTCTCATCATCATTCATTTTCTCATCCCCTTTGTTTAACTAATTTGACAAAAGGGACCAATTCCCTGCAAAAAAAAGCACCCAAAATAATAGATGCTAATGTTTTTAAATAAGTAAAATAAGAGTGGTGTTTGTTCCTCTTTTACACCCTCATATAAACTATGAGCCATACCATAACACCATATTATGGATAACTTTATTGCGTCCTATGGTAATAATGCACCTTTTACTCTATGTAAACTCCTTCAATCTTTGCTACATAAAATAATGAATAATGTTAACAGCTAAGTTTATGCTATTCTATCGGCTTAACCTTATATCTTAATTTTGGAGGTTCAACTTTCCTAAAATCTGAAAGATATATTTCTCTATGTTGTAATGACGTTTTTTCCAGATTATTATTTTTCATGAATTCATTCATTACTTTAAAACTTTGAGGTTCATCATCATATGGACCAACATGAAGCATTTGGACTGATAACCCATCTTGAAATGTACCGAACCTTACATCATTTAGAAATGGATGTGGTTTCTTTTTTTCTACATGTTCAAATGCTTTCCACTATATCCTTTGTTACAAATTCTGGTTGTCTAATCATGATCGTATATTATAATTCATCTTTATTTAAAGTATCTAGTTTCTTACCCTCTTCCGTTAAACCCCAAATCCCTTCTAATGGATATACGGTATATTCAAAATATCCAGCTGGAGTGTATCCTTGCTTCGGCATCATCCTGACCGCATAAGCCAATGAATAAAGAACACCTATCTTTTCAGCGAATTCGTGCTCATTTGGATTTCCTTTTCCCTTTAACAAAAAAAATTTCTGTCCTGGAATTGATACAAGTTCAGATTCTTGTTTTGGGATATACAAATTCTTCTCTCGTTTTCTCCATTCGTGCTTCATTAGTTTTTGTTCCCTTATATATATTTTTTCCATTCATCAAGAAATTAACAAACAGTTTGTCATCTTATTATTAAAGGACAATAGTTCCTCTAAACGTTCATCCACAACCTTTTTATTACCCGTGCGGAAAAGAACATCATTATGATAAATCTACCCTTTGTCCTAATATTTCTTTTTATCACTCATCTATTATACCCCCGCTGTTGTTCCGGGATAAGACTTTCCACCTATCTTTCGGAAGAGGGCATCCCGATTCTCTATTTCCCTTCTTTGTCCGCTCACGCTTGAACATTCCTTATTGTAAGCCATCTCCATCGCTGTCCACATATGTCTGTTCCTTGTCTAATGCCTCATGAAAATCGTTTCGATTAAATGTTAGCTCTCAACTTAAGGATCCATACTAAAATTCCATTCACAATATAATCGATCTTTTTGAATAGATTTCACTTATAAAAGCCAGATTATTAAAATATATGAGTGATACAAATGAGGGTCCTACATGAATCAAGCTGGTGTTAACGAAAAATATAAGGTATCGCCATTTTATGTGTTTTTTTTAGTGCATTCCATGCAAACTGGATTAGGCGTATTGAGTTTTCAAAGAGATTTGGCTAAAGCGACGGGAACCGATGGCTGGTTATCCATACTCCTAGCTGGATTGATTGTTCATATATTAATTTGGCTAATCTATAAGATATTTAGTTTTGTTCCTGGCGATATAATCTCCTCTAATAATCATGCATTCGGGAAATGGATTGGTAATTTCTTCAGTCTTTTATTTATTCTTTACTTTTTTATCCTTGGAATGACGATCATAATCGGTTATATAAATGTCATTCATGTTTGGATGTTTGAAGAGGTACCTTCTTGGGCATTTGCTTTGGTTTTCCTTATCTTGATTTATTATATAAATACAGGGGGATTCCGAACCATTACGGGTATTGCCTTCTTAACTGTAATAGTTTCATACTGGCTTTTATTTGTACCTTTTTATGGTTTTAAATACTCTGATTTCACCGGTTTCCTTCCTATTTTCCATCATAATTTATTCGAAATAATGGAAGGAACTAAAAGTTTTTCATTATCCATGCTTGGATTTGAAATGATACTGATGTATTATCCATTCATCAAAAATGCTGAAAGATCGCAAAAGTATGCTCACGGAGGAGTTGTGCTCACTACGTTATTGAGCTTATTACTTTATTTTGTATCGATAGTCTTTTATTCCCAGAAACATTTGACCCTTACTCTATACCCAACACTAACATTGACCAGTATTATTGAGTTGCCCTTTATTCAACGGTTCGAATACATAACTGTTTCTTGGTGGACCATCATTATCATACCCAATATGGTCATTCCTTTGTGGGCTGCCAGCAGGGGGATCAAGCGCTTATTCAATGTCCAGCAAAAGTATCCCTTATGGGGAATGTCCATAATCATACTACTTGTGAATATACTTTTTTATGATATCGATTCCTTATATATATTAAATAAAATAATCAATCCCTACATCGTATGCTTCATTGTTATATATTTGCCTCTTCTTTTTGTTTTCATAAGCATTAAAAAATCGCGGAACCGGTTATGAAAAAGTTTGAAATTCCTAGTGATACTGTATAAAACGAGCCCACTATCACGAATTGTCGCCATCAGATAAATATCAATTCCTTCACCAAATAAGTTCGGGCTAGGAAAACAAAAGGAAGACCACTTATTGTGGTCTTCCTTTATACCCTTTGGAACTAAACCAACTAATAAGAAGTAAATATCTTTCACAAAAAATTTCTTTTCCATTTGAGGCTGCCAAGCGACTTGGAAACGAAGAGATAGTCGATTTGTTGAGTACGAATATGTGAGAATAGAAATTCCATGTCCTATTTACAAATCTATAAAAGTAGATATAATAGTTGTTATGGAACCTTCATTAATTTATAAAGCATTATCAAACGATACTAGACGTCAAATCTTATTATGGCTAAAGAATCCAGAAAAGTTTTTTGACGAAAAGCCTTATTTAGAACAAGGAATTAGTTTTCAAGTTGGAGTATGTGTAGGAGATATCCAGCTCAAATCTGGCTTAGCCCAATCTGTTGTTTCTAGTTATTTATTAACTATGAAAAATGCAGGATTATTAGAATCCGAACGCATTGGGAAATGGACGTATTATCGGCGAAATGAAAAAAAAATACAAGAATTTTCCGATTATGTCCAAAACGAAATATAAAGTGAAACTTGAATCAGTGGGAGTTTTCTTTGCCCTCACTGATTCTTAGTCTTCTCGAATTCAGCTTTTAAAGGAAGCCGGTTCTCCACCACCATTTTACGAACCTTACTGCTATTTCATGCAAGACAAATAGAAAGGAGGATTTTTTTTAAGATTTCATATCTAATTATATAGATATCTATAATTGTATGTTTAAAGAGAACAATGACATTTTTAGTGATATCCCCTTGCAACAATACCCAACTATTTTTTACGTTAATGAATTGGATCCCTATAAATTTTAAGCATTTATGTATACATACTATTAAAATCAATATAAGAATGGAGAATTTTATAAATGAAAAAAGTAAACCATCTACTTATTATTATGCTAGCAGTAGGTGTATTTGGAATTATTACAACAGAGATGAGTATTGTCGGCGTATTACCACAAATCACTCAAAAATTTGGAATTTCAACTGCACAAGCCGGATTATTAGTAAGTATATTTGCTCTAGTTGTTGCGATTTCTGGACCATTTTTAATACTGCTCGTATCTGGGATTAATCGTAAAATACTTTTATTAACTGCAATATCTATTTTTGCTATCTCTAATATGATTTACGCTTATACAACACAATTTGAAATTATGCTTATTTTTCGTATTCTACCAGCAGCACTTCACCCACTCTTCTTTTCAATCGCTCTTGTAACTGCTGCTAAACTTGTCCCTCCAGAAAATAGCGGTCAAGCAGTTACAAAAGTTTTTACGGGAATTACAGTTGGATTTGCTTTAGGTGTACCATTGACTTCTTACCTTGCAGAACAGTTTTCATTAGAAATTGCGTTCCTATTTGGAGCATTTGTAAATGCTCTCGCATTTACCGGAATATTGATTTTGCTTCCTTCTATGCCCGTTGAAGAAAAAATGTCTTTTGGCAAGCAAATTCGTATATTGCGTAAATCAGCATTATGGTTAAATATCGCAACTGTTACCTTTCTTTTTGCAGCCATGTTTTCAGTTTACAGTTACTTTGCCGAGTACCTTGCAAAAGTAACAGACATGAATAGATCTCTTATCAGTATCATGCTATTCATATTTGGTGTCACTATGATTTTAGGTAATCATTTATTTGGAGTTTTTCTGCAAAAAAGTATAGTAAATACCGTAATATTTTTCCCAATTTTATATTCAGTCGTTTATTTATTGGTTTATTATTTAGGGTCTTATCTTATTCCCATGATTTTTATGGTATTCATTTGGGGAATCGTACATTCCGGCGGTTTAATTGTTGGTCAAACATGGTTAATAAGTGAGGCAAAAGAAGCTCCGGAATTTGGCAATAGCTTATTCGTCTCGTTTTCCAACCTTGGAATTGCATTAGGAACCTATATTGGCGGCTCGTTCATTTCTCAATTAGGCATTCACCAGCTTATCTGGAGCGGATTCACATTTACACTGCTTTCGTTATTATTGATCATCATAAAACTAAAATTTTTTAACTCTAGTAACCAAGCATCGTTATCAAGCTAACATAATCTTATATTCATACGATCATGTTGCTTTTAATTAAAGCTTTCAATTTTGATATAAGTTCAAATATAATGAGCATGTTTAGAGAAAAAAGATTGATCAAAACATGCTCTTATTTAATATTATTTTTTAATCCTGCGAATTAGCGAGTATTCGTGAGCATTATCTAATAAACTGAGGGAGTTTATTAAGATTAATTCTTTTTTCGGGAAGCTATCTTCAATTAAACATCAGTTAATGTGAACTGAATCATTTATTGAAGTATACTTTACTAATACTAGTTAGTATTGCTGTTAACTAATTGCAAAAATATCAGGTGAAAACTCAATCGTATTGTTGCTTTAAATAAAGTTTCATCAAATTGATACTCATAACCTTGATAAACGAAGAAAAAGCGTGTTTTGAAAAAAGATTGATCAAAATACGCTTTTAATATAATAATGAATCATTCTTTTATTAAAAAAACTTGCCGAAACTGGTTAATAAAAATTAGCATTACAGCTGCAATCGATTTTATAGATTGGGTTTTATACCCCCACTTTATTCAAGGAGACTGACATGATTGATAAAACTGGAATTTTGATAAATTTATTTTAATAATGATAATATCGTCGCTACAGAATTTTCTACAAATGAACGCTCTGGTCGAGATTTCATCAACACGGTAAGTCCGACTAATGAAACGACTAGTGTCTGTGCTAAAACTTTAGCATTAAGGCTGCTTTCGAGCTCACCTGAGCGAATACCTCGGACAATCGTTTCTTGAAATATGATCGAAAGATACATCTGATGCTCCCTTGTAAGGATTTCAAATTTTTCATCGTGAGGGGCAAGTTCCACCATTGTATTAATGCAAAAACATCCCTTGTTCGGACTTTCTTTATATTCCTCTTCCACCAAATCTTCAAAAAATGTGTGAAATGCTTCCTTTACTGATAGATTGTTTTGAAGTTTTTTTCGAATATGGGAAGCATGTTGCTTTGTATATTTGCGTAATGCAGCCTCAAACAATTTCTCTTTGTCTCCAAAAGCTGAGTATAAGCTTGGTCGTTGTATCCCCATTTTGGCAGTCAAATCGCTTAGCGAAGTAGCCTTGTACCCCTTCTCCCAAAAAAGCAACATAGCATCATCCAACGCTTTTTCCTCATCAAATTCACGTTGTCGAACCATAATAAATCCCTCATTTCAAAAAAAATTTCTTCACTAGATAATTAATCTTGTTCTTGATTCTTTTTTATTTGCTCAATGATTCCGAATCTGTCCACTTGAATCCAGTATTCCACTATTTTTCGATCCTCTAATCGGTATACGGCACTACCTATTTCAATAACCTCTTTATTTGTAGGCAGATAACCCTCATACTCTCCAATATGCATTCCTGTCTGCTTCCATCTGACATGAACTTTTTGATTTTGAGAAATTAATTCTTGAATTTCAATTTTGAATTTCCCCCATGAATCTATCATTTCTCTTATATGATCAGCATAATTCTCAGGTGACCTTTTAATTGTCACCATGCTTTCTGAATTCACTTGATGTGCTCTTACCTCCTTCGCCATAAAAAACTTTGCTTGTTCGGGATTGCAACCTGATCTGACAACTTCAAAGAAGCTTTTTATAATCTCTTCGTTTGTCTGTAGGAATTTTGGAGTTGGTGAATCGCCCCCAGATAATTCAGTTAATTCGTTATTCCCCGGTATTTGATTCATGGATAATTAATCCCCCTTTTAATTACCAATCGGTATATTATGATTTTATTTAATTAAAGTCCTATTGTCAAATTGTGATCATTTTTTCAAGGACAGCATTCAAATAACTGCATAACTTACTTGACATCAAAACGTTTTGTTGGTTATCCTTATAAGGAATCATTTCATACCGAACGATATATTATACTGTTAAGTACAAAAAGGGGGTGTAAGTAATGGTAAAGGTGAAGGATAAAGAAAAAACAACAATTAAAGTTGAAGATCATGATACGAAAACGGTTCAGTTACAAATAGTATCCGGATCAACCATGACTCGCTATATGGCACTATTGTTTGCAACAGCCTGTGGGATGGCTGTCGCCAACATTTACTATGCACAACCGTTGCTAGACTCTCTGGCGACCGATTTCGGTATCGCCCATTCATCCATCGGCATTGTCATTACCATTACTCAGCTTTGTTACGCGCTAGGACTGCTACTGCTAGTACCGCTCGGTGATCTACTGAATCGACGTCGGCTAATCATCGGTCAGATGCTTTTATCCGTGTTGTCTCTGATTGTGGTTGGCATCGCCCCCATCATCACAGTGCTTTTCACGGGGTTAGCTGCGGTCGGACTGCTTGCTGTGGTGACTCAGGTGCTCGTAGCGTTCGCATCGACTTTGGCTGCCCCAGCCGAGCGTGGACGTATAGTCGGCTTGGTGCAAAGTGGAGTCGTGATCGGCATTTTGCTCGCACGAACATTCGCTGGTGTACTAACCGATCTCGCCGGTTGGCGTTCGGTCTATCTAGTTTCTGCCGCCATGATGCTCATCATGACTGGCGTGTTGTTCAGAGTACTCCCGCTTGATGAAAGCGAAAGAGAGTCACTATCCTATCCGCAGCTGCTTCGTTCGGTGCTCACATTGTTCATGCAAGAACGAATCCTACGCATCCGCGGAGTACTGGCTCTGCTGATTTTTACCGCGTTTAGTACATTGTGGACTTCGTTGGTGCTTCCTCTCAGTGCTCCACCATACTCTCTTTCACATACCGCTATTGGAGCGTTTGGTCTTGCTGGAGTTGCCGGAGCATTAGCTGCTGCTCGTGCTGGGGGTCTGGCTGATCGAGGTTTAGGGCAGCGAACAACCTGCATAGCCCTAGTTTTATTGCTAGCATCATGGTTCCTAATCAGCTTTACCGAACACTCACTGATCGCATTAGTTATTGGCGTTATCTTTCTTGACCTGGCTGTGCAAGCAGTACATGTCACCAATCAGAGTATGATTTTCACAGTGCGTCCTGAGGCGAGAAGCCGACTTACTGCTGCTTACATGATTTTTTATTCCATCGGCAGTGCCATGGGTTCAATTGTTTCAACCAATATATACGCAAACTACGGATGGATCGGAGTATGTCTATTTGGTGCCTCTGTCAGCGCTTTGGCCCTTTTGTATTGGGTAATAACCTACCGTCTAACGGAGCAGGTTAGAGAGAAATAATAACGATTTTTATGTTGGTTTGAAATTTTTCAAGTCTTAAAATCATACAAAGTTACAAAAAGGGGTGATACATATTAGTCATGTTTAATATGTATCACCCCTTTTACTTCTTGTTCAACAAACGCACGCTTATATACAGAGTTTTTCCAAAGCAGTGCAGCTTTATTTCAAATATACACTTATTCGATTAAATGGCCCAATTGTTGAACAAAGATCAAACAGTACTCTTAAACTAAATTGCCCCGATAATTCCATAATCGAGTAGGGGGAAAATAAGTTTATTTTCGCCCCTCTCACAACACCGTACGTACGGTTCGCGTATACGGCGTTTCA
>NZ_JBYSYV010000045.1:0-14848 GCF_058783805.1 Peribacillus sp. FW305-BF15
CCGTATACGCGAACCGTACGTACGGTGTTGTGAGAGGGGCGAAAATAAACTTATTTTCCCCCTACTCGATTATGGAACTAACGGGGCAGGATAGATTAGGTACATTTCTTCGCAAAAAAGGCTGCCAATTGGCGGCCTTTTGAAAATACGATTCTTAGCATTATTATACGTTCGCATTAAAGTAAAAACTACCCAGTTTGTGTCCACCGTTTATTCGTACTGTGACACAATCGTTATGTATTTCTCGGGTTTGTGTCTACCCTCAAAACGGCATCGCTTCTGGAATAATTTCTTTAATGTAGCAAATTCTATTCATAACGTGTTGTTGGGGCCCCTTAGCAACAATTCTGGTGACCCGTGACAATTGGAATACTTGGCGTGTTTTAAATCCTAAAAAATCAGACCATACTATCTATAAGAGGTGAATTTACTTAAATGAATTTCCCTGAAATACATACAAACTTTTGGGACGCCGTGATAGCAATACCTGTTATAATGCTCCTAACTCAAATAATTAAAGTTTACTTTAATGTTTCAAAAAAAATTGTACCTTCCATAGCACTCGCACTTGGCCTGATGATTTCCATTTTCATTAGTCATAGGCACAACTTAGTAGCAGGTATCTTTATGGGTTGGTTTTATGGTTATGCTGCGATTGGAAATTATGCTGCCCTAAAAACGACCATAATAGCTTATAGAAATAAAGAATAAGACTACTTTCCCACAATAAGCTGTTTGAATAAAATGTCTTAAACTTAAATAAATGTCCATTTTCAGGCCATCCTTTTAAAGGATGGTTTTTAGCTTTGAAAATTGTTGCACAATTTGTGTCAACTCCGCGAAAAGTTTTATAGAACTATCAGGGCAGAACAATTAGAATGGTAAATATGGTAAAATAACGTAATGGGTGGTGACGATATTGAAAAAGTATCTTGTGTTTTTAATTAGTTTCGTAATGATATATATGGTATTTCAAATAGGATCAGGTTTGATTCTTACTGCTTCTTATACTCCCGATTTTTCTTCGATAGAGGGTATTTTAAGTCAAGAAGTAGTGTTTGGTAAGACTTCAATTCCATTACTGGTTACATTGCTAACTGCTACATTAGCTTATTTTCTTTCTCAAACGAAATTTAGAATCTCAAAAAATTAAATAAATAACGGGTACGTTAGCTTAAGATCGGAGCTGTCTTTAAGGCAGCTTTTTTATTTATGGAACTAAAGGGGCTGTTTAGATAAACAAAGGTTTGGATTTTTATGGTAGTATTTTTAAGGGGGGAAGATTTTAATGAAGAATCTAAACCAAAAATTTCTCTTATTTTTCAAGGTGGGACAACAATCACTAAAATAAGCCCGGGGGGTTAAAAAATATGAAACAATTGGGGACGCTATACTTTTTCTGTGGAAAAATGGGCGCAGGAAAATCAACTAAATCAAAACAATTGGCAATAGATAAACATGCGGTACTGTTGTCTGAGGATGAATGGCTTTCATCTCTTTATCCCGATCAGATCGCATCATTTGAGGACTATCTAAAATTCTCAGCGCAGCTCAAGCCGTTGGTGAAAAAGCATGTCCAAAACATATTAAGTGTCGGTACAGATGTAGTGATGGATTTTCCAGCTAACACTCAAAAACTGCGAAAGTGGTTTTTGGATATGGCGTCAGAGGCCAATGCAAACCATCAACTAATTTTCCTTAATCTAAATAACGAGCAATGCTTACGTCAAATTGCACAAAGGCGTAACGAACAACCCGCAAGAGCAGCTTTTGACACGGAAGCGGTGTTTATTCATGTTAATAAATTTTTTGAAGCACCAGAAGCATCCGAAGGTTTAAATATTTTAGAGTTTAGTGGAAAAGAATAACAAGGAGTTCAATACAGCGTTAAATGAGATGATTCGTGTGTAAAGAGTACCTTCTGTTCTTGGAGGTACTCTTTATGATATAAAATGAAATGTGAGTAAGAAAAGTTTTAATATATTTATATTAAAATCGATGTAATTTGTGAAGTGGTACACTTAAACTAACGGGTGCTTAGCTGAAGATCGATTATTTTCAACTTCATTGCTTCTTTCTATTAGAGCCTCCCTATCCTTTAAAAATTTAATTTGTTTACCTTTGTGATAGATTACTACTGTTCCATTTTTCGTTATTCGATAAGTAAATGGTTCTTCACTTAATCTGTTTCGCTTGTCTATATCGCTCACTGCACCGTCTCCCATTCACAGTCTGTGTCCAATCTGCGATAAGTCTTATAGAACTAACGGGTGTGTTCGTTAATTAGTGAGCTGTGACGATCGGCCCTTTTCTTACAGGATAGTTTGAATAAGATATGAGTATTCAGCATAATTCTTATTTCAAAATAGATATATATCCGTTTCGGATTTATTCATTAATTCATATCCTATTAAGACTAGGGAGGAGATGAATAGATTGGCATCTAATGATGAATTGATTTGTCAAAAGTTTGCTAAGATTATCGGCGGCCAAGAAGGATTTGCGGGTGGCAAATGTGTGGCAACCATAAATCGAAATGAACTCAAAGTGAAAATTTTAGGGAAACGTTTTGGAGTAACTTCTTCTTTCTCATTTGAATCCAGAGATAATCATACTGGACGGGCATTGTGCCTAGGCAGGGTAGCACTCTTGCAAAAAGAAGTCGAGAATTTTGTTGCTTCCATTCTTAAACAAGGAATAATAGTTTCATCCATACACAATGAGTGGCTTTTCGATAAACCGAATTTGGTTTACGTTAATATCGAAGCTGTTGATGATCCATTAGTTTTTGCAAGGAAAGTCAGAAAAGCGTTAAGGAAATAACGGATTTCCCACCAATGATAAAACGGAGCTGTCATAAAAGCAGCTATAAACTGATCACGGTAAAAAACGAGTTTTGTTGAACGAAGGGTGCGTTAGCTGCAGGCTGGAGCTGTCTTTAGGCAGCTTTTTCTTATGAAAGCATCGGGCAGATTAGTAGAAGGTATTTAATGGTCAGCTGAAGAATAGTATTCGGTAAAGGTTGATTTTAAGGAATGAATTAACTTAATATCAGGAGGGGAAAATGGTTGATAATAGTTATGAGAAACAACATTTGAAAAAACTCAGGATTTTTATTTATATCACGATAGCATTAATATTTTCAATGATATTTCTATTTATTAGCATTTTTCTTTTGTTTTTTTCTATGTCAGGCATTTTAGACTTTGTGTATTTTACACCCCAAATAGCCATTTTCTCATTCTTGATTTCTATTGTATTTTCTGTTTTAGCTATAAAAAATCACTTTGGTAAGATATTGTTAGCATTAAACATATTTCTCATGCTATTTATGATTTTTTATGGTCCATAACTAGATACCATTAAATGAGGACTGCACATTTTAGATATGACTAATATGCGTAGTCCTTTTTCTATTAATTGTGGAAAAATGTTTTTTTTTGAAGGTGATTCTCTTATTTTGTTGTATTTTTACTAATTGATGGATTAATTAAAAATACAGCAAAAAACGGAGGGAAATCACATGTTTAACAATTGGAAAAAAACACTGATGGCTGGAGTGATCAGCTTATCCTTGTTAGGTACTGGGTATGTCAGTCATGACCTGATCTCCTCGCAAAACGTCTCGGCTGAACCGGCAGCTAATAATGCACCAGGGCATTTGAAAAAAGCGGAGTCTTCCCAGCTTGATGAAATTATCAAACGTGGATACATCCGGGTAGGAATGACGGGGGACTACAAACCATTTACCTATTTGAACCCGGAAACGAATGAGTATGAAGGCTTTGACGCGGACGCTGCCAAAGAGCTTGGCAAAGATCTTGGTGTAGAGGTGAAATTTGTCGCTACCACATGGCCTACGATGATGAAAGACCTGCAAGCGGACAAATTTGATATCGCTGTGGGCGGTGTGACCCGCAACACTGCCAGACAAAAAAGCGCTTATGTATCCCAAGGTTACCTTTCATTTGGTAAGGTGCCTTTGATTCGCAAGGAAGATAAAGACAAGTATCTGACCATTGAAGATATCAACAAGCCTTCTGTGCGCATTGGCGTAAATCCAGGCGGAACAAACGAAGAATTTGTCCGTCAGTATCTAAGCGATGCTAACATAACGGTTGTAGAAAACAACCTTGATATCCCACATCTTGTAGCAGAAGGTACGTATGATGTTATGATCACTGACACAGTAGAAGCAATGCTATATGCAAAAGCTGATTCAAGATTGCATGCGGCTCAAACCGACAAGCCTTTCACAAACAGTGAAAAAGGTTATATGATCCCAAGAGGTGATTTCATTTATGCAAGCTACTTGGAAATGTGGATGGATGAAATGAAGCTCCAGGGTAAATTTGATGCCCTCTACAAAAAGTGGGTGGAATAGAATATTGAGGTGCTGCCCATTTATTGCAACACCTGTGTTAGTACCTTAAAAAAGGCCATCATTTGAAAACAAGCGTAACCCCGTTCAAAATTTGGGCGGGGTTACGCTTGTTCAATTTAACCATTATGGTAAATATAATACTTGGGTTGAATATATAAAATCAATAATGTTAAATAACAAATTAATATTATTGATTTTTTTGGTTTAATAATTTAATTTATGTATTTATATTTTTAATTTATTGTTATATAATCGAATCAACTAAAAGGGAGGAATTGCATTCCATTATGGCTTATAAAGTAATCACAGAGTGTCCTGTCTGCAGTAAAACATTGAAAATTACAAAGTTGCAGTGCTCTCATTGCCACACTACGATTGAAAATGAGTTTGAATTATCTAAGCTGGCATCCTTATCAAAGGATCAGCTTCATTTTGTGGAAGTATTTTTAACATGCAGAGGGAATATCAAAGAAGTTGAAAAGGAGCTGGGGATTTCGTATCCCACGGTTCGAGGCAAGCTAACAGACATCATTTCATCCCTTGGATATGTGCAGAAGAAGAAAAATGAAGTAGACGAGAAAAAGGTTGTCACCATGTTGGAAAATGGCGAAATCACACCAGAAGAAGCCATTAAGCTCTTAAAAGAGGAATAGGGAGGAATTTATCATGAAAGAGGAAATTACAAGAGTGTTAACAATGGTTCAAGAAGGGAAAATTGACGCAGATAAGGGATCTGAACTGATTCAAGTCTTAAAAGAGAAAGAAGAGACAGGTAATAAGCTTTTGGAAAAACCGACAAAATATTTAGATAAAACATTAAAAATTCGTGTTGTATCAGCCGAAAATGATAACGTCACGGTCAACTTGCCTATAAAACTGGTCAAGGTAGTATTAATGGCTGGACACAGCATCGCAGCGAGTATTCCTCAATCGGAAAAATACGTTAAAGATGTAGACATAAGCCTTATCATGGAAGCAATCGAAAACGAATTAGATGGCCAAATTGTTGATATTAAATCGGCAAACGGGGATACCGTTTCAGTCATCATTGATTAGTGAGTTGTTTATGATGCATGTAAAAGTGAAAGCAAAAGACGTTCGGTTTACCATCCCAGTTCCATATGCCATTTTAAATATTGTTATTTCCATTTTATCTTCAAAATTTCTTCAGCAAAATGTAAACAAATGGACAAAAGAGCACTTCGAAAGAAAAAAACTGGACTTTACCTTTCCGCATATAGACAAAAATATGCTAAAGCCTATCGTCAAGGAACTGAAAAATTATAAAGGGATCGTGCTAGTTGATGTCAGAGTTAAGGACGGTACTGAGGTTAAGATTAGACTATAATTTATTATAGAATACACCGACCACTGCCTGGCATTTTGAAGGAAAATCCTAATTTCTCACAAAGTGATTTAATTTTAAAAGCTTAAACAAGCATAACCCCGTTCTATAGGACGGGGTTAAAAATATGTAGTTGCGCCCGATTGTTGACGGGCGCTTTTTTAATCGCGCATTGCTCCTGCCTCTCGGGAAGTCATTGCACCTTGTCCTTCGCTTACATCTTTTTGAATTTGTTGTTTTACTTTTTGTGCATCAGTTCCGGCAAATTCCGGTTTCATAATGGAGCCCGAGTTCCCTTTAGCTGGTTGATTCTGCTGCATACAATTCCTCCTCAATTTATGTTTAACACTCTTATTATTTACAAAAAGGTTCAAGAGTACTAATTGATTTTAAATGAAGTTCCCAAACTAACACCTTCAACTCATCAGGTATGGTTTCTATATAAATGCTATAACAAGTTGATTGGAGAGAAAGGTGCGAGACTCCCGCGGAAAGCGAGTGCCTGTAGCGGAAATCCGCTGCAAATTGTACAAGCCATAAAAAAAACGGGAGGCAACTCGATTTCTTCAAATTTGTCTACAGTCTCAGCAGTTCCTTAATAAGAAATGCTTTTCTTAATGAACTAACAGATGCTTTACTACATTATAAAGGAGCTGTCATCAGCTCCTTTTCGTATGCAGCTAAAGGGGCAGTGCTTGCAAACAATCAATAAGTGAGATTACAAAAGCAATAATCAGTTGTTTTGGGGTATTTAGGTAAAGATAGAATAAATTTACTCGTAATGATAATTATGATTTAATCAGAATGTCAGTACGTTTTATAGATGACTTACTTAATAATTAGATATACAAGGAAGGTGTTATTCTCAATGGAAATTAAATCGATTGTTTTACAGACTAAAAATTTAATGCAAATGAAAAATTTCTATATTGGAACGTTAGGTTTTTCTTTAATTAATGAAGATAATAATAGCTTCCGAATGGGTATTGGTACAGGTGAACTGGAGTTTACCACAAAAGAAGTAAAAGGTGACCCCTATTATCACTTTGCTTTTAACATACCGGCTAACAAATTTAATGAGGCAAAATCATGGGCAAAAGAAAGAGTGAGTTTACTTGTTGAAGATGGGGAAGATGAAGCTAATTTTGCACATTTACCTGCCCATGCTCTTTATTTCTATGATCCTTCTGGTAATATAGTAGAATTTATTTCAAGATATGGAATTGCTGATGATAGTATGGATCCTTTTTCGGTTAAAAGCATTTTAAACATAAGTGAAATAGGTTTAATTGTAGAAGACACTATAAGTGTGAGCGAAAAATTAAAGGAAATTGGTGTGTACGAGCGCGACAATCATACAATAAGTAAAAAATCCCTTAATTTCATGGGTGAAAGAAGGAATGGGGTATTTATTATATTAGCCCAACCTGGGAGAAGGTGGATATTCTCCGATAAAACATCTGCCATATTTCCTCTAGAGATTACATTAAAAAATAACAATAAAATAATCATCAATTCCGATAATGAATTTCAGATATATTGAGACAGTGAGTGTATGGTTTTGATTCTTTGAGGGGGAAAGGCAATGATGAAAAAAGTTTGTATGATATTTATATTTGTTTCTGTACTTTTATTCGGGTGTAGCAATGAAAAAAAAGATCTGAAAGGAGACCCTGGGCTTGATAAATCCCAAAAGATAGAAGTATCGTCAGAAGAAAATCCAGAATTGGTTTTAAGCGTTATAGACAATCAAGATGAAGTAAATGAATTTGTTAATACACTTGAAATTAATAAATGGCGTATTGTAGATACTCCTTCAACTTCAACTAAGGAGTATATTTATAAGATGTACCAAGAAGATACAGTCAAACGTGGAGAGCCAAATACAGATGAAAAGGGACTTAAACAAACCGCTACAATTATTACATATAAAGATAGCCCTTATATCGAACTTAGAACTAAGATAATGCATTTGTATTTTAAAGTTCCAAAAGATGTAGCGGAATACCTATCTAATAAAGAGAACCAAAAACATTGACCATACAACAATTTCGTCAACAGAATGTTATTTCAGCTTAATGAACCAGCTGGTAGTTTGTGAAGAATAGTACTAAATTAACGGGGCCGTTAGCTGAAGGTGGAGCTGTCTAAAAAGGCAGCTTTTTCGTATGCAGCTAAAGGGGCAGGCTATTTCAACAGGGAAAAAAATAACCGTAGTAAAGGAAGCTGATTTTTTTAATGGAGATCCGGCTGCCATCTGTAGTTTCTTGCAGCTTAGTACAGCAAGCGCAGTTTATTATAAGTTTGATTCTTGTATAACCATCAATTGTAAGAGCATATTATTAAAAAATAAAACGTAGAGAGCTGCCCCTACAAAAAATCAAAAAAATATATTAAGAATGCTAAATGATTTTTATGGAGCTATCGTATTGATGAAAATTTCATTTACCACGTGTGGTTATACTTTCGTTAAATTATCCTAAAGAACAATTTTTGGACAAATTAGAACGAAAAAGGAAAGAACGAGGGTCGGTGCTATGGTTTCTTTTTTCAAACAAAAAGGACAAAGGGAAAAACCTGATAAGCAAGAAACGGACGAAAAAGGTCAATCTAAAAGTAAAATACCCCAATATATTGACAGCTATATAAAGGCCAATCTGGATATCGTGAAAGAAAAAACGGGAAATAGCCCAGATATCATTTTCCGAACGTTGAAGACGAGTCAAAATCCTGAGATTAAAGTGATCATTTTGTATGTACAGGGTCTGATAGACAGTCAAAGCGTTACAGACTTTTTGATTGAATCCATCATGAAAAATCCTCAACTAAAAGAAAAGCTGCTTCCACATGAAGTGCTGGAGGTGATCTCTGAGGATGTGGTTTCACTTGGCGGTGTAGAAACCATCACAGAATGGGAAAAGTTATTTTTGTCATTATTATCAGGGGATAGCATCATTTTTGTTGACGGAATAAACATGGCATTGGTTGCAAGTACAAAAGGGGGGGAAAGGCGTTCCGTTCAGGAACCTAGCACAAATTCAGTGGTCCGCGGATCAAGAGAAGCATTTACGGAATCGAATGCAATAAATATAGCCTTGGTACGCCGCATCATTACAAGTCCGGATTTATGGATAGAGCCGATGAAAATTGGGACGGTGACAAAGACGGATGTTTCCATCATGTATATAAATGGAATTGCCAAAGAAGGAATCGTCGAGGAGGTTAAAAAGCGCTTAAAAGGAATAAATATTGATAGCATTCTTGAATCCGGATATATTGAACAATTGATAGAAGACCAGGTCATGACCCCATTCCCCACTATTGATTATACAGAAAGACCTGATAAGGTCGCTGGCAATCTCCTTGAGGGAAGAGTAGCCATTTTTGTAAACGGAACACCTTTCGTCTTGCTGGTGCCTGCGTTATTTATTCAGTTCTTTCAATCTATCGAGGACTACTTTGCGCGCTTTGATATAGCCTCATCTATACGTGTTTTACGTATTTTAATTTTTTTAATATCGCTAATTACCCCGTCTCTTTATGTGGCAGCTACAACGTTTCATCAGGAAATAATTCCGACAAAGTTGCTCGTTATTATTGCAGCACAACGGGAAACGGTCCCTTTTCCGGCAGTTATCGAAACATTCATGATGGAAGTTATATTCGAACTCTTACGAGAGGCAAGCATACGGATGCCCAAAGCGATTGGTTCAACTATGTCCATTGTTGGTGCTCTTGTAATTGGGCAGACTGCCGTTGAGGCTGGCATTGTATCGCCGGCGATGGTCATCATCGTATCAATCACCGCCATTGCAAGTTTTGCGACCCCTTCCTATGCCATTACAATTTCGGCTCGCTTGCTGCGGTTCGTATTTATCATTTGCGCAGGCATAATGGGTTTATATGGTGTGATTCTCATCCTTTTTGTCGTCGTAGTTCATTTATGTAGCCTACGTTCATTCGGAGTTCCTTATATGTCACCACTTGCTCCACTTAACCCGGAAGGACTAGGAGATACATTCTTCAGGAGACCAATATGGGCGTTTAAAGACAGACCCAAATTTATAAGCTCCACTCATAATTTAAAAAGGGAAGGCAATAATCAAAGGCCGCTGCCTCCTACATCACGTGGAATCAAGACTTTTAACATGAAAAAAAGTGACGGCAATGAATCGTAAAAATGGATAGTTCTGTTCTTAATGAGTCTGCCCGTATTCCTTATTGAATTCGGGTTGTTGTCCTTCACAGATCGTGTTAACTCTACATAAGCCTTAATGATCTCAGCAATGTCTGCTTTAGTATTAGCTGCGTGTGGTGAAGAAAAAGCACCATCTTGGAAAGGAGAATGGAAAAATTCGGGTGGAGATAAGCGTGTTTGTCGAAAATCCTTTACCTTTAAAGGGGAAAATAATTTTGAAATTCAAAATTCAAGAGTCCAAGGCGGGGAACAATCATCTGGAACATATAAGCATATTGAGAGCAATGATTACGAATTTGATTATGGTGGCGGTTCTGACAACCTTACTATTATAATCGAAAAAAATACGATGAAAGTCTATTCATCAGGCAAAGATACCATTTGCGAATATACTAAAGTCGATAAAATTAGAAATAAGTATGAAAATCCATGGGAGTAAAAATTGCAGATTGGTTTATGTAACTATAGGGGCTGGTTGTTGGAGAAGGAACTATTTTGAACGATCTAGAAATAAAGACTATAAAGAAAAGATATGAGGTGTTTATATAGAAAGGATACCTGTTAAAACGATTAAGAAGATAGAAGAGGACATTGAAAAAAATGATTTAGGGAAAGCAAGGGATAGGCTACACGGGTTAATTTCGACCTATCCTAATGAGTTAGAACTGCGCAGAAAGCTGGGGGACATCTATTTTGCATTGAAATACCCTTCAATGGCAGGTCGTTACTGGTATTTAGAAAAGAATAAGACATCAGAGATGGTAAAAGCGTGCATTTTGTTCGAAAAATCTATGGGAAACGATCCTTTCAGAATAGCACGAGCTCTGAAATTTAAAGGTGATAGTGAAATTTTAATAGAACTGGAATTGGATCAGGTAATTTCGCCTATACAAAATAAAGTAAAAGAGAGTCTGCTGGAACAACCTGACGATCGATTGAAAGATAATTTGGTTAGTTTGGGTTGCTTCTCAATAATCATATTAACAATTCTCTTTGCATTAATCGGAGTTTACGCTCTTTTCACCTGGATTTTTTGATCCGTAATCTTGCTTATAAAAGAGTTTTATAGTACTTGTTCTTTCCCTAACGGGTGCGTTACTTTTAAAATCTGGCTGCCATCGCTGGCAGTCTTTTTAGGGGCAGGTTAGTTGAGCAATAAAGATAAAAATCATTCTATATTGAATGTTTTTTATCTTTATCATAATTCGGTGATGTACTAGGGTGTGTTAATATGCGGTCTAGTACTTTTTCAGTAAATGGCATAAAGTAATTGAGTATTAGCCCGCCTAAACAAACGGTTAATAAAGTTCCAACGCCAATTGGTCCATTTGATATCATTGCCATTATCAAGAATGCAAGGTAAATGGCTGTTCTCGAAAAAAATATATTTGTTTTCGTTAATTCTTGTATGATTAATGTTAATCGGTCAACTGGAATCGGTGCAAAATTTGTGTGTAAATATGTTGCCGTTCCTAATCCTATAACAACCAAGCCGATTCCAAAACAAATAACTTTGCTGTACCATAGTTCAGGTGTTATCAAATTGTGCAATATAAAAAGCCACATATCAATCCCGATACCCGTTATAAATGCTGTTAACAACCCCAAAACTTCTGGTCTTTGCCTTTTTAAAAATGAATTAAAACATATCAAGATCAAAGCTATTATGATTTCCCAACTTCCCACAGTAAGCCCCGCATTTATGGATAGTCCCACCAGAAGTGCATCAAAAGGTGAAGTCCCAAGATCTGATTGTATAGTGAAAGAAATACCAAGGGTTAATATTAAAATTCCTAATACATACAAAACATATTTCACTATACCGCCCCCTTTTTTTTGTTGCAAACGCAACAAAATTACGTTAAATTTAATATAGGTTATTTTTATTGCATTTGCAACAAAATTATGTGTTAAGGAGTTCATTATGAAGGAAATTCTTCGTGAAATTGGAATGATAGCAAGGGCATTAGATTCCATAAGCAATATCGAATTTAAAGAACATGACCTTACAAAAGGGCAGTATTTGTACCTTGTGCGAATATGTGAAAATCCAGGAATGATTCAGGAAAAGGTAGCTGAGATGATAAAAGTAGATCGAACAACAGCAGCTCGTGCTATAAAAAAACTTGAAATCAATGGCTTTATTGAAAAGAAAGAAGATAAACACAACAAAAAAATTAAAAAGCTCTTTCCAACGGAGAAAGGAAAAAGTATTTATCCTTTTATAAAAAGAGAAAATGATTATTCCAATACCGTTGCATTAGAGGGACTTTCGGAAAGAGAAGTAGAAACCATTTCCGATCTTCTTCAAAGAGTAAGAAAAAATGTAGAGAAAGACTGGGAATTTGTAAAAAAGGGAAACAAGAGAAATTATTGATTATATAAAGGAGCGGCATATTTAAATGACTATAAATATTAAAAAGTGTACCCTAGACGATTCGCGCATTCTTCAAGAAATTAGTTATGAAACATTTAATGAGACATTTAAGCATCAGAATTCACCCGAAAATATGAATGCCTATTTGGAAAGGGCATTTAACCTAAACCAATTAGAAAAAGAATTAGCCAATGTTTCTTCGCAATTCTTTTTTGTTTATTTTAATAATGAAGTCGCTGGATATTTAAAGGTCAATACCAATGATGCTCAAACTGAAGAAATGGGTGATGATTCACTTGAAGTCGAGCGGATTTATATAAAGAACAAATACCAAAAACATGGGCTTGGTAAGTATCTGCTAAATAAAGCAATGGACATGGCGATGGAACGTAATAAAAAGAAAATCTGGCTGGGCGTATGGGAAAAAAATGAAAATGCTATTGGTTTTTATAAGAAAATTGGGTTTGTTCAAACTGGAGCCCACTCTTTTTATATGGGTGATGAAGAACAAACGGACTTTATAATGACCAAAACAATCATAAAGGTGCATCATTGATAAATAATGAAGGAAATCCAAATTCAAACAAATGGCAGAACTGATGGGAAAGAGATAAAAAAACCACATATAGCCCACTTTTATTTAACCCTCAAATTCAATAATTTTTGGATGGTACTGCACGAGCGGTTAAATACGAATTCGAACTCATTATTCACTTTATTATTTACCCGAATTATATGACGGATACATGCTGCTGCCGGTTTTATTCGGAGTATATTTCTTCTTTCAAATCTCATACTAAAGATAAGAAGGAGGGGTATACATGGCAAAACGAACAAAGAAAAATGATGCAGATCAAAAAAACAAACAAGGGTTTGATTCAAGCAAAACTGATTCTGAATTCTCTAAAGAATTCGGCAGTGCAAATGCCAATCAAGCACATAAAAATAAAGCAAAAAAAGAAAAAGCATCTAAAAATCAGGGTGAGTGGAAAGGCATGCATTGATGCCTGCTCGAGTACGCTTATCGTGCTTCAAACTTTTTACTTAACTTTATGTAAAGGAGCTTATTTAGATGACTCAATCTAAGCGACAACAAGAACGCCAATGGAAAGATCGTAAACAATCTCAGAATCCACATGGTAAGGTCCCTTCATTTGAACAATTAGCTGAAGATACGGGCAAAAATGAATCTGGAACTAAGTAAAACGGTTCTCTTTTCGTTACCTAAAGGCCATAATCATCGATGATTATGGTCTTTTTAGATTTTTATTACGAGCTGGATTTTTAGAATGATTCGTATGTATCCCCTTAAGTAGATACTGTAAAAGACAAAGACTACATAAAAATGCGGAGTATTACAAAACCTTTCAGTAAGGAGTTTTTTGGAAGGGGGGAAAGATCAGATATATGTTTTCATTACGGGGAGATGCTCATAAAATTTATCTTCAATTAAAAAAAGCTTCATACAAAGACCGATCTTTCAAAGGGATGAAGAAACTGATTGAAGTGGAAGAAATTCAAAATTTTTATAGTTCGATTGATAGCGATACGTTAAAAAAAGTTTATTATTGTATGATAAAAGAGAAAAACGGATCGGGGATCATTCCTATTATAATATCCTCTGGGCCTTGGCTTTTTCTTCTGTTTTCAAATCAATTGCAAGATTTCCTTTTTAAAGATGGGAGTTTGCTTTGGGTCGTCTTTAGTATAATATATATTTCCATTCTTTCCATAAGTGTGTTTCTTCACTTTCATGAAAGATCATGGTCTTTTGTTCATATTGAAATCATTCAAGAAATTTTACATGATCGAAAAGGGATAAGGGATAAGGGATAGGCCTGAGGTTCCCTCAATTTTTCGGATGATAGTTATCTACAAACTCAGCGATTCTTTAATATAAGAATCGCTTTTCTTATTGAACTAATAGGATAGGTTACTTTAACAAAAGTCATGTAAAATATAATAAAAAAGCGTGTAGTAGAGGAGTCAGAAAATAATATGGAATGTTTTTGTGAACAAAAAGAAACATATGAGTTGAAAGTTGAAGGAGATGTTGGGGCGGATCCTATATGGTGCAATCAATGTGGTTGTAACTTGGATATAGAGGATATTTTAATTTCAAATACGTTAACAAGTGAATTGATTGAATGGGTAAATAGGTATGGTGAATGGATTGATTGGGATGAAGATAAATTGCTTCCTAATGGGATTGAACTTGAAGAAGAACACAATAAACAAGGCTTAACTTTAACGGATAAAATTAAAAAAGAACTTGAAGGGACATATAGAATTAAATTTTCACCTTCGGCAATGGCAAGAATGTATGCAAATAAAAATCATTAACCCTTATTCCACGGAGCTGTCTTTAAGGCAGCTTTTTCTTGTGTGCCAGGCATGGCAACTATCTAGGTGGTGAAAGTCCGCTGTGGGGGTACACATCGACCAACCACTAAGGAAGCGCAAGGTGCTTATCGTGAGGTAAGGGCTGGAGGAAGCGTGGAATAAAATCTTGGCTCGACGAACAGGAATCTGATACTAAGGCTC
>NZ_JBYSYV010000046.1:0-13709 GCF_058783805.1 Peribacillus sp. FW305-BF15
GTGGAAATCAACGTCCAAATTGTACAAGCCATAAAAATAGACAAACTCGATTTTCATCGAGTTTGTCTACAGTCTGAAGGCCGTTTCAAAAGGAACGGCCTTTTCTTTATTTTTTATTTTTGTAGAGCTTGAACGACTTCCTCCAGCTTCATGCCCCTGGAAGCTTTAACAAGTATGATGTCATTTTCCTGTGTGGACGACTTAAGTTCCTCTATAAGCTCCTGCTTATCTTGAAAAGGGCGAACCTGCTCCGATGAAAAAGACTTGCTCGCTCCCTTGGCAATAAACTTGGCTAAAGGACCATATGTGAAAATCTTATCAATCCGCTCATTGGAAATCAATTCACCAATTTTCGTATGAAAGTCTTTTTCCTGCGGCCCTAACTCCAACATATCTCCCAATACAAGGATCTTATTCTCGAATCCAGATAAGCCCTCAACCAACTCCACTGCCGCCTTGACTGAGGTTGGACTGGCATTATATGCATCATTGATGATTTTCTGCCCTTTTGCGCCTTCAACCAATTCCATCCTCATATTAGTTAACTGAATGGTCGATAGCCCTTTACGGATCGAAGAATCATCCACATTGAATTCTTTAGCAACCAAGATGGCCGCCAACGCATTAAGAACATTATGATGACCTAACACAGGTATCTCATAACCGATCTCCTTATCACCGCTTGCGATGGTAAACGTGGTACTGTCCGCCCCTTGGCTGATGGCCTGTGGATATAAATCATTTTCTTCCGTACGTCCAAAAGATATTACGTTTAAATTAGGAAAATCCTTTTTGATCCGATTGCGAAGCAATGGTTCATCACCATGATATATCAGCGTTCCATCTTTCGCCAAACCTTCGACAATTTCCAACTTCGCATTAGCGATTTCCTCGCGTGATCCTAAATCCAATAAGTGTGATTCACCGATATTGGTAATGATCGCTACATCAGGCTTTGCCATTTTGGATAAGAACTCGATTTCACCGCGGCTGCTCATCCCCATTTCCAAAACAGCCGCTTCCGTATCCTGTGCCATAGAAAGTATTGTTAGCGGCAAACCTAAATGATTATTGAAGTTTCCATTGGTTTTATGAACCTTATAGGCAGTTGCCAGCAGCGCAGCGGTCATATCTTTCGTAGTGGTCTTACCATTGCTCCCTGTTATCCCAATGACTTTTATATTCAACTCCTGGCGGTAAGAACGCGCCAATTGTTGAAGTGCTTTCTCAGTGTTTTCGACAATGATTATCGGTAAATCATCAGGAGGATTCGGAACATCCCTTTGCCAAAAGGAAGCTGCAGCCCCTTGCGCTAAAGCCTGCTTGACATACTCATGGCCGTCAACCTTCTCTCCCTTAAGCGGAATGAACAAACATCCTTCCTTGATCGTTCTTGAATCGATGGTAACCCCATTAATTCCTTTGGACTGGAATGGACTGATATCATTTAATCCCTCTGCCATTTCATGTACTTGTTTTAACGTTCTCTTTATCATTTTGTTCCTCCTACATTCATCGAACCGTTAATCGCTCTCCGTTAACCAAACGAAGCAGAAACCAGTTTAAATCGCACCGGTTCCTGCTGATTGGAATCCATCAAATCAAGGCATGATGGATTGTGGAGTTTACTGATACTTTACCTGCATGATCAAACTGTATATTTGATTTGTTGTTTTTCCTGATGACGTTCCAAGGCAAGTTTCACGAGTGTTTCAATTAACGCTGGATAGTCGACACCTGTGTGCTTCCACAATAACGGAAACATGCTGAAAGGAGTAAACCCAGGCATTGTATTCACTTCATTAATATAGATTTGCCCCTCATGCGTCAAGAAGAAATCTGCGCGGACCAATCCAGAGCAATCCAATGACTTAAAGGCAGTAATGGCCATTTCGGATAAAGCTGCATACTCGCTTTCCGTTATCTCCGCCGGAATGACCATCGCTGAATTACCGTCTACATATTTTGCTGAATAATCATAGAAGGCAAAATCTTTCTTTGGGATGATCTCGCCTGCCACTGAACAAGACGGTTCATCATTACCAAGAATACCAAACTCGAGTTCACGAGCAATGACCCCTTCTTCAATGATGATCTTCCGATCGAATTGAAAAGCTTCCGCTACCGCTTTTTCCAGTTCATCAGCATCATTACATTTGCTGATACCGACACTTGAACCTAAATTGGCAGGTTTGACAAAACAAGGGTACCCCAATTCATCCGCTACCTTTTTGATGGCACTTTCAGTATTCTTCTCCCATTCGGAACGAATGAACCAAGTGTATTTCACTTGAGGAAGTCCTGCCTGGGCAAAAATGTTTTTCATGATGACCTTATCCATTCCTGCTGAAGAAGCTAAAACGCCATTCCCTACATAAGGAAGGTTCAACAGTTCCAGCATCCCTTGTACGGTTCCATCTTCTCCATTCGGTCCGTGAAGCAATGGGAAAATTACATCATACCCTGTTGATTCACTATCTTCATCAGTTGAATGTGCTTGCAAGGCAAGAGGCGAGCTCGATTTTTCCGGTGAAAATGTCAAAGCCTCCACATTCTCGGCAGGACCTGTTAACTTTGGTCCATTAATCCATGAACCATCTTTTGTTATGTAAATCGGATATATATCAAACTTTGCTAAATCGAGAGCTTTAATGACCGCTAAAGCCGTCTGCATAGAAACCTCATGCTCCGCAGATTTTCCACCATAAAGCAAACCAAGTTTAGTTTTCATGAGTTATTACCCTCCAATATTCTTTTAACCATGTTCATTGTATCACTTTACACTAAAACGGATAAAGCGAAACTTCCATCATTATGGCTTTTCCAATGATTACTATTCTGCAGAACACAGGATAAAACCGCCACATCCTGTGGCAACTCCTGTGCTAGCACATCCTGTGCGGCGCAATCGGGCATTTACAGGCTGTTGGCTCACCACATTTCTTTTTCATTACATTTATCATCAGGCTTCCTTACAACCTGTTAATGCGGGGTAAAGCGAAACTTCCATCATTGAGGCTTTTCCAATGATTACTATTTTGCAGAACACAGAATAAAACCGCCACATCCTGTTGCAACTCCTGTGCTAGCACATCCTGTGAACACCTCTACGTTTCCCTCTCTTATCTTTTATGCATGAGACGGTAAGTCTTACACCTAAAAAGTTCAAAGACTTCAAATAAAATCAGGAGGATGGTGTATTTCTAATAACGCTTTCCCAAATCTTCTCTTTTCGATTGAAGATAATAAATGCATCGGGCTCCTTACTGTCTCTATCCAAAAAGGAATCATGCATTTCATCCATGTTTAAATAATCCCCTACGACCCATGCCGGTATCTCAATTTTCGTTCTAGTATACTTAACATCCCGAAAGGAAAAAACGAGCCCCTCTGCCAGAATATGAGCCAAGGAAACGATGATTTCTGCAGGAATCGCCGTCAGCTCTTTTTTCTTTCTGATTCCAAGCCACGTCCTCTCTACTTTTAACGGCTCCAGCTTTAGCGGAATCAGCCTTCCTAACATCATATAATATGTCGAAAGGGAACGAAAATAAATTTTATTGAACCAGCCATCATCCTGGGCAAGGTACACAAATTGGTTATTCAATTTACGGAAAAACGGGGGATCCAGATGGGTTTTAGCGTGTCCTAAATATAAAAGTTCCGCTATTTCCCTTCCATCCAATTCATCCAGCCCTTCCGCTTCTTCAAAATCGATCCAACAGAAATCTCCATATGCCCGGACATTTTCTTTAACGAGCTTCGCAATAGCTTCAGATGAAGCGCTCTCAAGCAGGACATTCAAATTGTATTCCCCACCATCGAATTGATGTTTCAATAATAAGATTGAATCCAAGGTATACGGAAGCGAATTGACGAATTCACGAAAATTGAGTCCATTAAAAAGGACAAAGCGTTCGGAAGACTGCATATACATGTATAAGATATCATTACTTTCATTCTTCATAACCTGACCCCCTCCGAGCTCTCAATCAATAATGTTATTTTATCAAACTTTTGGAGTTTCACGTAAGTTATATAACCCCAATATTAATCATCATCATCATCTGTATCAGGTAAATAACATGAATCAAAATCCATATTAACCATAGGAAAAAATATAGGATTCGAAGAATGGATCCATATATGGTTTTATCACTCATTCACTCATTTCATAGGACCGCTTCCCTTTTTGCTGATGCTTCCCCAACTCAAAATGACCGACATTAGCTTTGAAACAAATCAACGTATTTTAAAGCCGGAAGGTAGTTTCATTTCACAACACATGACCTTCTGGGCCGAGAGGAAATGATTTGGTTTTAGGGTAAACAAGATGAAAGGCTTTATGAATTTGGGGGTATTTTGACATCCGGGAAGACGCGTCAAGAAGGTAGTTTCCTCCATAAAACAATTCAACTTGAAGTGCTTGAGTATCTCTAAGGAAGCGGAGTTTACAGTCATCGAGAAATAAGAAAGCGCTATTTCATTCAAAAAAATAAATAAAAAAAACCAGAGTGATATTTCACTCTGGATTTTTTATATTAAGAAACTTGCTCTAACTCTTTTTTGGAAGGAGGGTTGAATTGACCTTCCCATTTAGAGATGACGATTGCCGCAAGTGAATTACCGATAACGTTTACCACTGTACGTCCCATATCAAGAATACGGTCGATACCGGCAATAAATGCTAGACCTTCAATAGGAATACCGACAGTCCCCAATGTCGCTAAAAGAACTACGAAAGATACACCTGGTACACCCGCAATCCCCTTGGAAGTGATCATTAACACTAGCATCAGCGTAATTTGCTCATACGCGCTTAAATCGATTCCGTACATTTGAGCGATAAAGATAGCTGCTAACGCTTGGTATAATGTAGAACCATCAAGGTTAAAGGAGTATCCAGTCGGAATAACAAATGTAGCAATATGTTTTGGACATCCCGCTTTCTCCATTTTTTCCATGAGTTTCGGAAGAACCGCTTCTGAACTTGCAGTAGAGAAAGCAAGAATCAATTCTTCTTTTAGAAGTTTAATCAGCGTAAAGATATTGAATCCGACAAATTTCGCAATAAGACCAAGAATGACTATTACAAAGAAAATCATTGTTCCGTATACAGAAAGCGCTAACTTTCCTAGCGGAATTAAAGATTCCAAACCGAACTTGGAGATCGTCACACCGATTAGTGCAAATACACCGATAGGAGCGAATTTCATGACCATGTTAGTTAGGTAGAACATTCCTTCAGCTGTACCTTGGAAGAAGCGGAATACTGGTTTACCCTTTTCACCGATGGCTGCAATACTAAGCCCAAACAACACGGAGAAGAAAATGATCGCTAGCATATCGCCTTGTACCATAGCTTGAACTGGATTGGATGGTACAATGTGAACGAGTGTATCCACGAACGATTCATGCTGCTTAGTTTCTGCTGTATCAACATACGTAGAAATATCAGTTTGTTCCAGCTTATCCATATTCACACCAGCACCAGGCTGGATGATATTCGCTGAAATTAAACCAACAGCAATCGCTATCATAGTTACGACAACAAAGTATGATAATGATTTAGCACCTAGTTTACCTACCGCTTTCAAATCACCTACACCAGCAACTGCAACGATAAGGCTTGAAACGATGATCGGCACTACAATCATTTTAATCATTCGTAGGAAAATGTCTCCGAATGGCTGTAAAAAGTTTTGGGCCGTCTCATTACCATAAAAAATGGCACCAACGATAATCCCTAGAATTAAACCAATGAAAATTTGGCTAGCTAAACTTAGTTTGAATTTCTTCATTTACTTTCCTCACCTTCCATAAAGTCTTTGATGCAAAAACATTTTTGTCTCGGTAAGGGAAACAAGATACTAATAAAAGAAAGTAATTTTTCTTTTTTGAAAAACTCTGTCTTTACGCCGAAAAAAAAGACACTTCATGTGTCGATTTCTTATAGGCGTGAATATTCACACATGTTCCCTTGAAGACGCTGACGAGGTTAGCTGTCGGGTTAGGATTGGAAACACAAAAAGCCCTTTCATTTCTGAATTCACCCCTAGCGGATAAAATCCACAAAAATGGGTCCCCCGTTCTTGGAATAAGATTAAGCGAGTTAACTTATAATAAAATATTATACTAAAAATGATAATCTGTAAATATTTATTCGCATCCGTTCTAGAAAAAGGTCTTTAAATATGTCTGAATATTCTGTATTAATAGCTACTCTATCTATAATTACGCTTCCCGATTTTTAATCACTTAAGTTATATTGATATAATTAATAAATAATTTGTCATCACCTCTCTTGTGAAAAAAGCGGTTATTTTTCCAGAATGCCAAGTAACAGGTATCTTACTTTTTCCCTAGAGGTGAATTTTTTATAAGTTCTAGCTTTCACTTTTTCAAATTGAATCGGGGTAATAAAATAAGAATGGTTCTTCACTGCCACATTCGGCTTCAGGAGGATGACGTCACCTACAGACGGTCCCTTTATGATTTCCTGCTTCCCTTCAGCCTTAAGACCTTTTGTAATGTAATGTTTATCCACATGGCCTTTATTCGTCAACTTGTAAATATATGGATGCTTTTGGTATTGTACCGCCTCTATCGGTATAGAGGGTACACCGGCTTTCTCATTGGTTATTACAGTAAGATTCACTTTCGATCCCACCAACAAAGGTTCCGTTTCTTCGCCTTCCGGTTCGATTAAAGCCTGAAATGGAAATCTGTTATCTTTTTTTAATGATGGCTCTTCTGCGGGATAGGAATGGATACGGCCTATCGTCCCTTTCAATGCCTTTTTTGAATCAGAGGAACTTGCTTTTATAGTCATGCCCACTTCAGCCTTTTTCATTTCCTCTCCGGATAAATACCCTTCAATTGCCATATTTGTAGAAACGATGGATATAATGGGATTATCAAGGTTTTTATTGATATTTTTAACGACACCATTAGCCTCGCTCGTCGTCACAATTGCACTGGACTGCTCCTCAATCGAACTTAATTTAGCGTCAAGCATTTTCACTTTTTCATCCAACCTGTTTTTTTCTAGTTCCTGCTTGTACATTTCTTGCTCAATGTTACTTTTAATAAGGTCTGAAGAGCTTGTCGTTATATCAATATTCAAGTTTTTTTCGACCGATTCATCAATTGCAGCTTCAGGTTCACTGGTCACGGTCCCCTGATAAGACCTCAACTTCCCTATGTATTCCTCAATCCCTGCCCTTTCCCCCTCAGCTGCCGTTTTCTCCGCTTCCAAACTCGCTTTAAGCGCATCAAGTTCGGTCGCCGTATACTCAAACAACGAGGAGCCAGCCGTAATCGAATCGCCTTCTTTTACAAGGAATTTCTTAAAATCATTTTTCTTGGCATCAAAATAGATATCATACTCTTCTACTGGTTTAATTACCCCATTTGTTTGAATAGTATCCGTAATTGTATCTTTTTTTACCTTAGTCCAGTTTTCAACGAAAACCGTCCGTTCCACTTTGCTTTCCTTTTTTTCAATAAGGTATAAGTTAACGGTTATTAACACTATCGACGCAATGGAGACCGCCGCTATTTTCCAGTTACCGCTCATTCATTTCACCCGCTTTATACAAATACGCCTACTTGGATGTATCCTAAAAAGGCTTTAACAAACCATGTGGCCAAATAGAATAGAACAATCATTAAAAGGACCAAATAATTATTACGTTCTGTAAATTCCTTTAAATAAAAATATTGCAGAGCAATAATGAGAAATTGAAAAATGGTAATTTCACTGAAAAAGTTAATGAAATAATCGCTTCTGAGAAAATACTGACTGATGATCCCCAAAGAAAAAGGATTGGCATCGCTGCCTATATCCATTAAAACGAATAAGGGAATCAATAATGTTTTTTCCACTAATTGCAGGCCAAAAAGAATCATTTGAACGATAACTAATTTTATATAGGGGATATCAGTAACGATCCAAAAGAATAGAGCTGCTAAAAATATGTATATGGAAGGGTGGATTATTCCTGTTATTATATTGCCGCTCAAAATCAGCAACTTTGCTGCTTCGAATTCATTGGCGCTCATCTTCGTGATTTCTTTGGAGAATGATTCTGAACCAATGCCAAAATATCCCCCAACGGCGAATACTATAAGACTAAGAAAATATATAAATATTAATTTCAATCCAAGCTTTGTGACTGCCTCTGCATTTTGCAGCTGATAACGACTCCGATAAGGCTGTAAAATGCCCTTTAACAATCTGACCTGGTACACCATAATTGGTCCTCCTGCAAAAAATGATATATCATCATACATTTTATCCTATTTTGGAAACAATTGCAGAAATAAGGAATGAATATACAAAAAAAACACATAAGCCTTTCCCTTTAAATAGAATCCCCACACTAATTTGGTGTTAATACTGACAAATGGTGGGCAAGGACTTTAATGCGTGAAGGAGTTTGCCTATAGTTCTCTCCATCCATATCCACATCAAGCGGCCTCTTGGATTCAATAGTCAAGGTACCTGCTTGTAAATAAGTCACCCCAGAGTCAGAACTCATATTTTGAGTCCATGAACGTTTCATCGCTATTATTTCTAAAAATGCACCAAGGCTTGCATTTTCCAAGATGGCAACGCCAAAGAGCCCATCGTCTGGTCTAATCATGGGAAAGGGCAATAAATTAGTGCCGATAAAACAACCATTCAAGACCAAAATCATAACTGCTTCCCCTTCAATGAAATTCCCATCATATTCCACTTTATAGGGAAAGGGAGCACTCTCACCAATCGTCCTTACAGCGCTTAATAAATATCCTATCTTTCCGAACCTGCTTTTTTCCTGCTCATCAATATTATTTGAAGCATCTGAAATAAGCCCAACTCCCCAGAAATTGGAAAAATAATCGTTATTGGATTTACCAATATCAATTGGACGAACCTTACCGTTTACTAATGCTTCCGCAGCTTGACGAACATTTTGAGGAATCTTTAATGTCCTGGAGAAGTCATTGCAAGTCCCTCCAGGTAAAATCCCAAACAACGGCCGCCTCTGAAGGGGTGAAAGGCCATTTACACACTCATGTACCGTTCCATCTCCTCCCAATACGAAAACTACATCCATTTCTTCACCATATTCCAAACAATAACGGCATGCATCGCCTTTTTGCTTTGTTTGTAGAATGAGAAACTCATCAATATGTGGAGCTAATACCGGAAGACACCCTCCTAGATTCCTTTCGAGTTTATCATTCCCTGCATTTTTATTATAAATCAGCATTCCCTTTTTCCATCGCATGATTCTAGCCCCCATATTATTGAAAGAATTGTCTTCTTCCCATCACTTTTTACTTTTTCCTAAATCTCCATTTTTAAATCTCATTAAAAATTTAAATGAAAAAGAGGCTTTCGCCCCTTTCAGTAAAGCCTTCATATATTCAGCAAATAATCCTTCATCAATAAGATAAGCTTTGAACACAAGGGGCTCCTTTTTTCATTTTTTTCCAAAAATAACAAAAGGCTTTCCAAGATGATTGAGCTTGGCCTAACCTTTGAAAATTCTTCCTGGAGTGCCTTTAAAGCTTCCGTAATTTTACGTGTCTCCCTTCCCTCTTCTTTACGTGTTTCCACTTCCAGCATCCTGGCGATAATCGAATGGATTTCTTCTTTTGGGCTCATATCCCGCATCGAGCAACCTGGTAGGGGAAATTGTTTCAATAATGGATCTTCCATGTTCTCCAGACTTGCGACAATGGAATCCATCCGGTTCAATATGAAGCTAGGTAACAATTCTACATCGAAAGCATTTTGTTTCCTGATCAATATTCCGATATAGCCTTTGAAAAGCGAATCTAAAATAATGGTGCAATCGGGCAGAAGATCAGATGAAAGTCCCGGGTATAACTCAATGATTTTACGCTTGAACCAAATCAAGCCCTCTTCATGGATATAATGTAAAAATCCATCTAGTTCCTTGCTGATATGAACCATTTGTTCCTGCATCATCATTTGAATCAAGTTGGTATTTCCCGTCATATGCTCAATGTGAACAGTGATCTGCCTCATGAATTTGTCTTTACTGGACAATGAAGCATCCAGTTCAAGATCAAGTAATGAGTCTGTCAACGCTTCATAATAAAATTTAAAAATGGAGACTAGTAATTCCTCCTTCGATTTAAAATAATTATAAAAGGACCCTTTTGCTATCCCGCATTTTTCAACAATTTCCTGAACCGAAGTTGCATGATAGCCTTTCTCCGCGAAAAGCTCCACAGACTTATCTATGATCATCTTATTTTTTTCTTTCATCAAATTCATCCTATCTTTTAAAATTGTCCACCGGTGACCAATGGGTCATATCTTCCAAATTGTATCCCAAAACCCTTGAAATCACAACGTTAGCACTAACGGATATTATCTATTGCAATCATAATCCATATACTATATATTTGAGTTTGTGACCGAATGGTCACAATTTTATGTATGGAGGGTACAAGCTTGAATTCAATAATTAAATTTTCATTAAAGAATAAATTGGCAATCTGGTTGCTTACCATCATCATCGTTGCAGCTGGTTTATACTCCGGTTTAAACATGAAACAAGAAACCATACCAAGCATCTCCACTCCTTTAATAAGCATCTCCACTGTTTATCCTGGAGCTGCACCTGAAGAAGTAGCAGATAAGCTCACAGACCAGATTGAGCTAAAAGTAACAAATTTGCCAGGAGTCGAATTAGTCAGTTCTTCGTCCATGGCCAATGCCTCTTCCATCCAATTACAATATGATTATGATACGGATATGGATGATGCAGTAAAAGAAGTGAAAGATGCTTTAGAGAAATTGGAACTGCCAGAGGGAGTAGATGACCCGAGCGTATCTAAATTAGAATTAAACGCTTTTCCTGTCGTCGCACTCAGTGTAACAGATAAGGCTTCTGATTTACCAGCCCTTACAAAAAATGTCGAAGAGGTGTTAGTACCTAAACTTGAAGGAATTGACGGCGTGACATCCGTATCCATTTCCGGACAGCAAGTAAATGAAGGAAGCCTTGTATTCGACCAGGACAAGATGGCTCAATACGGGCTCGATGAAGAAACCGTAAAGAAGGTTATCCAGGCTGCAAACGTCAGTATGCCGCTTGGCATATATAACTTTGATGATAAAGAGAAAACAATCGTTGTGGATGGAAACATTTCCACATTAAAGGACCTGAAAAATATAAAGATACCTTTAACCGGCGGCCCGAAAACAGGAGCGCCAGCACAAACTGGACAGGAAACCAATCAATTATCTCCTGAAATGGAAACAGGTCCTGCCCAACTGCAAAATGTGAAATTATCAGATATTGCCGATGTTAAAATTACCGGTAAGGCTGAATCGATTTCAAGAACAAACGGTAGCGAATCGATTGGAATCCAGGTTACAAGATCACCTGATGCCGATACAGTTGCAATCGTCGACGAAGTAAATGAAGAAGCATCGAATTTCAAAGAAGAGTTTAATGGGGTAAGTGTACACACTACTCTCGATCAAGCTAAACCGATTAAAGATTCCGTTGAGACCATGATCAGCAAGGCACTCTTCGGCTGTCTGTTTGCCGTCATTGTTATCATGCTGTTCCTTAGGAACTTTAAAACGACTCTCATTTCCGTCATTTCGATTCCATTATCCCTGTTAGCAGCCCTTTTGGTGCTCAAACAAATGGATATTTCATTGAATGTCATGACACTTGGGGCCATGACCGTTGCGATTGGCCGAGTCGTCGATGACTCCATTGTCGTCATAGAAAATATTTATAGAAGAATGGCTTTAAAAGGCGAACAATTAAAAGGCGGCGAATTAATACGATCTGCCACTAAGGAAATGTTCATCCCCATCCTTTCATCGACAATCGTTACTGTAGCCGTATACCTGCCTTTAGCAAGCGTTACAGGACCTGTCGGGGAACTATTCACGCCATTCGCCTTAACAATGGTGTTTGCATTAGTCGCTTCATTAATAATCGCCATCACACTTGTTCCGGCAATGGCAGACTCTTTATTTAAAAAGGGACTATCTAAAAAAGAATTAAAATCACATGAAGAAAAACCAAGCAAACTATCAGCATTCTATCGAAAATCACTGGATTGGTCATTAAACCATAAACTAATCACTTTCGGCACAGCCATTGTATTATTAGTTGGCAGTTTATTCCTAATCCCAAGCATCGGTGTAAGCTTCATGCCTGCAGATGAAGAAAAAACGATCATCGTCACTTACACTCCCGCACCTGGAGAGTTAAAAGAGGATATTGAAAAGCAAACAGAAAAAGTGGAAAAATACTTCATGGATAAAGACGATGTGAAGACCGTTCAATACACACTTGGCGAAAGCATGATGGGCGGAGGCATGATGGGCGGCTCGAGTAACTCGGCTCTCTTCTATGTACTCTATGACGAAGACACCGAAAATTTCGGGGACAAAAAAGAAACCGTCATAAAAGAATTAACTGAACTTGATTCACCTGGAACATGGAAACAACAAGATTTCACATCAACATCAAGCAACGAGACCACTCTGTTTGTTTACGGAAATACACAAAAAGATATTGAACCGGTAATTGATGATATTCAAAATATCATGAAGAAAAATAAAGATTTAAAAGATGTTGATACAAGTCTTTTAGATGCTTATGAGCAATACACTTTAGTTGCAGACCAAGAAAAGCTAAGCGACCTTGGACTGACAGCTGCACAAATTGGCATGTCCATCGCCAATACGAATAAGGATGATGCTTTAACTACCATTAAGAAAGATGGAGAAGAAGTCAAAGTATATGTCGAGACAAAAGAAACGACATTCGAAGACAAAAAAGATCTAGAGAATACGAAAATTTCTTCTCCAATGGGAATGGAAATCCCATTGAAAGAGCTTGTAAAAATCGAAGAAGGCAAAGCTTCCGATACAATCAGCCGCCGCGATGGAAAAATTTATGCCGACGTGTCTGCAACAATCAAATCGGATGATGTGGCCGCAGTGACAGCTGAGGTACAGAAGGAAGTTGATAAATTAGACCTTCCTGCAAGCGTCTCTATAGACTACGGCGGAGTGACGGAAGATATCCAAGAATCATTCACTCAACTTGGTATCGCTATGTTAGCGGCAGTTGCTATCGTATACTTTGTCCTAGTGGTTACTTTCCATGGTGGTTTAGCACCAATAGCCATTCTCTTCTCCTTACCATTTACGGTAATCGGGGCATTGGCAGGGCTATTCATTGCAGGTGAGACCATCAGCGTTTCGGCAATGATGGGTGTCCTGATGCTTATAGGTATCGTCGTGACCAATGCCATCGTATTAGTGGACCGTGTTATCAAGAATGAAGAATCCGGGCTATCTACCAGGGAATCTTTACTCGAGGCAGGATCCACCCGTCTACGCCCTATCCTGATGACTGCCCTTGCCACAATCGGCGCTTTAATACCTCTGGCAATCGGTGCGGAAGGCAGTGGATTAATATCACAAGGTTTGGGCATTACCGTTATCGGCGGACTGGTGAGTTCTACATTGCTAACACTTGTAATAGTGCCGGTAGTATATGAATTTATAATGAAAATAGGTAAAAAGAAGAAAAAAACAGTTAAGTAACGAAGAAAAAAAAGAGGGGATTCTGCACATAACCCTGTCAAGTAGACAATAAAAAAAGAGTATTTTTTAAGCTGCGGCCTTTTCTCGATATTCAATTGGG
>NZ_JBYSYV010000047.1:0-13217 GCF_058783805.1 Peribacillus sp. FW305-BF15
TGAGTCCGATAGAATACCGAACTCAGGTCTTAGAAGCTGCTTAAATTATATGTCTAACTTTATTGGGTCAGATCAAGCCCATCTTAATAAGATGGGCTTTTGCTTTTCATTTTCAGCTTGCTTTATTTTTCAACCGATCCAATAAAAATCCACCTTTAAAATAACGTGGTTCATATGAAATGATGAAAGCCTTAGGTTCAAACTTTTCAACGGTTGCTATCAATTCTTGTTCCCGATTGCGTTTGGTCAAGATTTCCATACGATAACGGTTGCTATCCCTGCCCTCGCCCGTATATAGAGTTACACCAAATCCGTTGTTCCTCAATGTATCTACCAAATGTTCATTTTTGGTTTGAGTATTAACGGTTACATTAATAAAACCGATGGCAAGTTTTTGCTCAATTTTCGTACCAAAAATTATTCCGATTCCAAAACCGACTGCATATACAACCATGGCGAGTATGCTTTGGTCACCTCCAAATACGAGGGATAATCCAAAAACGTATATTAACATTTCTGCGATACCCAGTATCGAGGCGAGTATGGTAATATTTTTTACTAAGAAAATGGTTCGCAATGTGTAAATCGGAACATAAATAAGTTGTAATAGTAGAATCAGAAGTATTTCTTTCACTTGAGCACCTCACCAAAATCTTCCAGTTTGATTAGACGTTTCAAATTAGGAATTGTTCATTCCATAAGTAACATCTTCCCTAATATAACCACATCATAATAGGAGAATTCAATGGGGAATATTATGTATTTTTTGTGTCATTTCCATGGACACAGAATTAAAATTCCCATAAGATTTTTCAATATTCTTTTTTTAATAAATTTGGTATCATTATCCTTATTAATTCATATGGGGGAATGATGATGTTTAATTATGATGGTCGGATATTCAAAGCTAAAATCAATTCTGAAAATGGAGAAGTGTCAGGAAATACTACCTTCCACTATTCACAAGACGGCTCAATTCTTTCAGCAAGTTATCAGGGGGGAGAGATTGTTAAAGGGACTTTAATAGGGCTGGTCAATCTGGATGGAACTCTGGAATTCAGATATAATCATATCAATGAAAAAGGGGAAATTAGAGGAGGCAGCTGCCTTTCCACCCCTGAAATGCTGCCTGATGGAAGGTTGCGCTTACATGAAAAGTGGAAATGGTCAGATCTCGAACGGACTGAAGGACATTCCATCATTGAAGAAGTGAGAAAATAACAATCTACTTAGAGGGGTTTGAGGACAATTACTACTATTTGTTTAGTGCGGCATGGTCAAACAGATTGGAATGCACTAGGAAAGCTGCAAGGGCAGACTGATATTCCTTTAAATGAACTTGGAAAGATACAGGCACGGCAATGTGGTGAATTTTTGTCAAAAGATGATTGGGATGTAATTATTACAAGCCCCCTGAAGAGGGCAAGGGAGACGGCGGATATCATTTCGCACTATATTGAAGTACCGGTTATTGAAAAAATGGAATTCATAGAAAAGAATTTTGGCGTCGCTGAAGGAATGACTGCGGCGGAAAGGAAGTCTGCATTCAGGGATAAAGATTATCCTGGTCAGGAAAATCAGGAATCTCTACGAAACAGGCTGATGCATGGGCTCCAGGAAATTCAGAAGGAGTATCCTGAGAAGAAAGTTATACTTGTTGCACATGGAGCAGTCATTCATTTTATTTTACGCTTGATGTCAAATGAGTCAATCGTATCCAACGAAATGCGCTTGTTCAATGCATGTTTGAGTACGATTAGATTTGAAGTTGATTCTTGGATAATTGATGATTTCAATCAAGTGAATCATTTATCTTAGTCCTATTAAGGTAGGTTAGTTAAAAAGGAAATGGTTGATTGAAAAGCTAATTATAGAAAGAAGGAAATCATGACTAATAAGAAGGCATTGATTTTAGGCGCTACAGGTATGGTAGGCACCCAGTTGGTTAAAGAGCTAGGCAAAAGCAAACTCTATAGTGAAATCCATTTGCTGACAAGAAGGGCACTGAAACTCGCCGATCCCAAATGCATAGGTCATGTTGTGGATTTCGGTAATTTATCCAAGTATGCCGATTTGTTCAAAGTCACCGATGTGTTCATTTGTTTGGGTACAACTATTAAAAAGGCTAAATCGAAGGAAGCATTTCGTAAAGTGGATTATGATTATGTAATTGAAGCAGCTAGATTGGCAAAGACATCCAATGTTGAAAAAATACTCGTCATTACGGCCAAGGGTGCCAATTCCAAATCAAAGTTCTTCTACAGCCGTGTTAAAGGTGATGTGGAAGGTACATTACAACATCTGGCATTGAATACTGTACATATTTTCCGTCCTTCCTTACTTCTTGGAGAACGAAAGGAATTCAGGGCAGGTGAAAAGATTTCTGGGCTGCTAAGTACTTTTGCAAAATTTGTCTTTGTAGGCCCTTTACGTCCATATCGTGCAATAGAAGCAAACAAAGTAGCTGCTGCAATGTACGTTGCGGCACAAACGACGGCAAAAGGATATCATTTTTATGATTCTGCTGAAATAGAGGAACTTGCACAAAGAGTTACGATTAATAGTGATCATCCGGATAAAATAGTAAAAAAATAGATACAAGTTTCCTGTAAAAATGAAGGTTTTTAGAAGACCATGCCGACGATATACTGAAAACGGGCCCCAATAGGCTCGTTTTTAAATTCCTGTGTAATAAAGGTGGAGAACCAGAAGGTCTTGGTAATAAGCAATGCCAAAGGTTTTTAGTTGTTTCTATAGCTGAGTTAGCTCAATAAGAAAACCGAGTATAAAGATCCAGGTCTTTTTTAGAAATTTTTCTGATAATGTTTATAGTGCTTTAGACAAGTTATCGATCGCTTCTTGTTCTGATGGAACAAAAAAAAATTGTTCCCTTTATTAAACTCATAAATGAAATCTTTCAGTGGCTTACTGGTATAAGATGAAAAATCCCCTATGATTGCAAATTCAATATGGAAGTTGGCAAATTTTCGAAGGATCCTCCTGCAAGTTTTGTACTTAGCTATAAAAAATCTTCTTAAATTGCTTCTTGTTTAGTACTATTCGACTGCTACCGGTTTTGCTACTAATCGTCATAATTATATCCAATGCACTTTGTGTTCCTTTCAGCTGGTTATCTAAATAATGAAGCCCTAGATAAAATTGACTTCCTTTTTTATAAAGCATTTATAAATTTGAGGAAATGGAGGACAAAGGATTACTATTAATTATAAAAACTTGCCTGTAAAAGGCTCGTTTTAGACTGTAGTCAAACTAGAAGAAAAGCCAGTTTACCTACATTTTTTATTTATAAACGTTTCAGTTGATTGGAACGGAAGGTAAGAGACTCCTGGGGTGAAAGCGAGTACCCGGAGTGGAAATCAACGTTCAAATCTTCCGGATGAAACTTGATTGTAACAGTGATTTCCACTACAATTTGTAGTGGGAGGTGGAAAAGGATGAATATTAAAAATTTTAAATATGATGAAGTTGGACTGAATCGTTTCTTTGGTCCATTGGAAGCAAATATCATGGAATATTTATGGGATAAAGATGAACAAAGCATTAAAGCGGTTCAACAATCATTGGAAGTTGACAAACCTATCAATTTCAACACAGTAATGACCGTCATGAATCGTTTAGTCGAAAAAGGCATTCTTGAAAAGAGGTCTGAAGGAAGGCTTTCATTATTTCGCCCGGTGCAGTCCAAAGAGGAGTTTTTTGAAGAGCAGTCAAAGAAACTGACTGAGAACTTGCTGGATGAATTTGGTGGAGCGGTCATAAGCCATATGCTGGATGCCATGAAAGACGCTGACCAAGGTTTAATTGAAAAATTGGAACAAAAAATTCAATCGTTAAAAAAGGATAAATTATAATGTGGAAGAGAAAGTCTTATTTTGTGATAAGCCTGAGTCTTTTAATAGCCTGTGTAGTATGGTGCCAAATGGGAGCCTTTTTAGTACACATCTTTTTTGGCGTGAATATTAAAGCTAATTTCTTTAAATTTTGTTTTAGTTTATTCAAGGAAGATTCAGTATACTACTTTGTGGTCGTCACACTGCTCAGTATAATAATATCCTATAGTATATTGAGAACCTTATTCAAAATTGCAGAGCAATATTTCTTATCCAGAAGGTTTAAACAAAAGCTTTTTCTTTCAAAAAACGTTGATATGACAAGGAATGTAAATGAAACATTCAATCGGGTCAACAATGATATCTTAGTTGTGAACGCTGAACAGCCTCTTGCGTTTACGATTGGTTTCAGGCGGCCTTTCATTGTGTTCAGTACTGGTTTAATTCGATTACTGGACTTTGATGAACTAGAAGCGGTAGTGGAGCATGAGGCCTTTCACCAAAAGAAATATGATCCACTGGTCATCTTTATTTTACAGTTGATTTCAAATGCGTTATGGTTTGTCCCATTGACAAAATGGTGTCATAAAAATTACAAAATAATAAGTGAATTATCAGCCGACGAAAATGCGATTCATAAAATGGGGACTGAATTAGGAATAAGTGCCGCTTTATTGAAGTTAATTAAACATGGGTGCACTGATAAATCCTTTCCTATCCTTGTTCATTTCTCGAATGAATCAGTTAACTATAGACTTCAGCAATTAATTGATCCCCATAAAACAATTCCTTTAAGGGCTGAAACTACCACGATTTTTGTTTCCATTTATGTTTTGGTTATCCTTATAGGAATGACTATAGTGATTGTCTGATGACTTTCACTTGATTTTTTTACCACTTTACACTACACTTTGTAGTGTTAAATATAAAAAAGGAGATGTGTCATGAATAAACAAGAAATCGGTACCTTTTTATTAAGGGTTATGTTGGGAATTTCATTTTTCTTGCATGGTTTGTCAAAATTCAATGGTGGATTGGAAAACACTTCAGGGTGGTTTCAAAGTATAGGCATTCCGGGATTCATGGCCTATGTAGTCGGTATGATTGAATTGGTTGGAGGAATTGCTTTAATAATAGGTCTTGGAACAAGAATAATTTCTGCCCTCCTTGTATTCATCATGGCTGGTGCAATTGTTTATGTGAAATTCCCAGCAGGTTTTATGGGGAATGGGGAAGGCTCAGGGTATGAACTGGATCTCGTTCTTATGATTATTGCGCTTCACCTAGTATTGAATGGAAGCCGCTTCCTATCTATAGACTCTAAGTTACCAAAACTTAAAAAAACACAGGATTCAGAAAGGATAGCAAGTTAATAAGATTAAGCGACATTACAAAAATTCCAACACTTTTTTCTTGAGGCATGATACCGGTAATCTACTAGGGTCATGCCTTTTTCATTTCACCTATTCTTATTTGAAATGCTTCATGATTTGAAAAACCACGAATTAAAGAAGTTTTCCATAACTGCCATAACGTGACATACTTTGTCTATACATCAATAACCTTGGAATTTTCAATTCAACATGTAGAAAATTTGATAGTTTTCTGTAAATTCCCATTTACGAACGCATGTTCTGTGTTATAAAATTCAATCATGGGTAATAATGGTATAGTGATTATTGCCATTGACAGTTCAAAAGCAAGCTTGGAAATTTCCAAGCTTAGTAAAAAAATCAAAACAAAAGGAGTCATCTAATTATGACCATGCGATTATCTCCATATTTAATGATGAACGGAAATGCGAAGGAAGCGATTCAATTTTACGAAAAAGCATTGGATGCAAAAGTCCTCTTTAATCAAACTTTTGGAGAAATGCCAGAAAATCCCGAATTTCCTCTGCCAGAAGAAGCTAAGGATCTTGTGGCACACGCAATGTTAAAGGTTGGGGAAACGGACTTCATGTTTTCGGATACGTTTCCAGGTCAAACCAGTCAATCTGGTGATCAAGTCACGATCTGCATTTCAATTAACGAAATTGAAAAATCAAAACGAATCTTTGAAACTTTGTCGCAAGGTGGAGAAGTAAAAATGCCTCTGCAGGAAGCTTTTTTCAGCCCTGCTTATGGGATTGTAACAGACAAATTCGGTGTAACCTTTCAAATTTATACAGAGGGTGAAAAATAATTTGTTAAATAATAACAGCTGTTTTGGTGAATAGTTGCAGCTGTAATGTGTGAATAAATAAATCCCGATTTCTCATTAATATTACTGAGAGACCGGGATTTTTAAGTATGACTCTTATCTCTTTTCATAGGGCATCAAAAGATCCCCCCACGGAAGCATATAAGATAACATCACGTTTATAGATTAAGTAGGCGTTCTATTCTCACTGTCACTGGATTCTAGATTCAATCTGAATGTATATATATAGCTCGTCACTCCACCAATGATATCATGAATACGTAGTTTTCTGGTTCCACAATTTTACTCTGATACATTATCGTTATCTCCCTGTGATATTCGTCATATATTCTTCATCTATTTGTTCTTTGTTTAGAATATGCCTATGCTATTATTTAAAACATTGACATACAAATTAGGCTCCTTCTTTGTAAAAATTTTTCCTTTTAATAAGGTACTATCATATCATTCGAAGTAACAATTCATTGCGTAATAAGGGGAAAGGGGAAACAATGTGAACACAGATCAAGCTTTCGACCTGCTAAAGGATGCAGGAGTATCAGAAAGCAGTAGTATACAAACTGTTAGACGCTGGCTTCGTGAAGGTAAGATTAAATATGAGGGAGGCATCGGGAATAGGAAAACCGGATACATAATGGATGACACAGATCAAGCATTTGAAATGTTAAAAGATGCAGGAGTAACAGAAAGTAATAGTGTACAGACTGTCAGGCGCTGGCTTGGCGAAGGTAAGATTAAATACGCCGGGAACGGAAAGAGGAACACCGGATACATAAGTGATGACACAGCTTCAAAGCTGGCTATAAATGATAGTATAAATCAAAATAAGGACGAAATCATACACCGATTAAAATTAAAAATACAAGCTCAAGAAAAGCATATAGAAGGTATCGAAGAGCTTCATGAGACAGCAAAAAGAATATTGATTCAGCAAAGGGATATGTTCAAAAAGGAAGTTGCCATTCTAAAGAATGAGAAAAGTGAATTACAAAATGAATCAAAGGATTTATTAAAAGAAAATATTGAATTACGTAATGAATTGATAAAATTAAAAGAAAAAATCAGAAACAATTACATGATGGACTCCACTATTCAATCCAATGATTATAGTGAAAAATTAGGGCTTTCTAAAATGGCGAGCGATAAAGAAGTATTGGCAGAATATAAAGGGTTACTAAAAATAACTCATCCAGACCATAATGGCAACGCGAAGGTATTTCATTACATTAAGACTGATTACGATAATTTTAGAAAGAGCAACAAAGGTAAATGAATAGTGAATGCATGCAAAGGTATTTTTACATCAAACCTAAAGAAAAACCTAGGGGAAAAGCGTAATTTGAAACGTCGGAAATAGTTTGATGGGACGAAACAATGTCAATTTAGACTATTGATCATTATTTTATGTTTGGCGATTTTAAATAGGAGAATTTTAAATGAACGAATAGGTGCCATTGTTCATTAGGCACCTAAAATTGAGGCTTTTAAAGTCTATCGTATACACATCATGAGCGGCTACTCTGTCTCCTCATCCATTGTGTTGCAACCCATTTTTCCCCCGTGATAACGGGCGCCCCACCGTGTAAAGTTAGTTCGTTTAGGTTTTTATCGTTGTAAAAATATTCGAAATACACAGCCATTCCCTTTCGCGGAGATACTGAAAAATTCAATTTAGGAAAAAAAGTTTCCCCTCCATGCTCCACATCATTTAAGTACAAGATGATTGTGCTAATTCTATTATTTTTTGCTGCAATACTTGAAGATGTAAAAAAATCAAAATGAGCTTTATACTCTTGTCCAGGAGTGTATTTAAGAATTTGAATACCCTCTCCATGTTCAACGGGTATATTCATGATTGTTGATATCCTTTTTTCAATTTTGGTAAGGATGTCATATTCATTTTCTTGAAAAAACATACTGCTGCTTGTTCTTATCTCATTTACTTCGTGCGTAACTCCAATTTTGGAACGATTCATTTTGTCTTTTGACATTTCAATAAGTCCGTCACATTCTTCGTCACTCAAAACATTTTCTAAAACTACAATTAGAGGTTCTTCTAATCTAGCAACTACATTTATTTCTCTGTCTTCAGTTTTGATTTTATTTCCAATATGATTAAAAATCGTTTGTTCTTTACTTGTTTTATTATCCACTGTCAACTTTCATCGACTCCCAAAAGAATGAATTTTCAGAACCAAAAGTTTGGATTATTCTGTAAGCATTTTCCTATGTTAATTATACCATGAACATTGTTATGTATCTGTTACTTATTTCCGTCGACAAGTAAAAATTACTGGATGAAAGCTATTCTCTTAACCCTATCAAAGCCGTTTTCTTTCAGAATGAGCACAATGAAAAGGGGACGGAGGATTCAAACCAAGAATCTTAGAGAAAAAGAGACAAAGGATAAAAAGTAATAGTACGATAGTGAATGTTAAGGAGTGATTGAAAGTGGAGAACTTTAAATCTATCTGTGTTACTGAAGGAATTAAAAAAGTGGATGTGATAAAAAATCCGACGTCGTTTCCACTGATCGAAAAGGGGGCGCAAGGGGCCGTTTTTAAAATTTCTTCAGATAAATGTGTGAAAATTTGTGCAAAACCAGAATTTGCGGCTAAAGAGGGAAATGTATTAAAAATTGCACAGGAGTCTCCCACTATTCCACGGCTTTATGAGGTGGGGCATAACTATATTATTATGGAATATCTTGAAGGGCCAACTTTATTTCAATATTTAGAATCTGGGGGGATCCTATCCGAAAAATTGATGAGGCAAATTCTTTTTGTTTTAGAAGAAATGAAGCGATTAAATTTTACCAGATTGGATGCCGATTTGCGCCACATTATTGTAACTAAGGAAGAAGAGTTAAAAGTAATAGATCATTATAGCTCCTTTACACGGATTCGAAACAAACCAGAGTTGATATTCAAAGGCCTAAAAAAGTTAGGTCTATTACCAATGTTCTTGGAAGAGTTAAAAGAAATGGCTCCCGAATCCTATATAGAATGGAAAAATTTATAAATAAAAAAGTAACTCCTTTAAAGCAAATAAGAGTTACTTTTTTCTATGGAAATAACCAGCGTTATTTGGGATTGCTATGATGCTGGATGATACGTTCAACGATTTCAGGCAATTTATTTTTCTGTTCTAAAAGAAACTTGTAGAGAGCATCTCTATCCTTCGTTTTCACATTCCACTCTTTAGGGAGGGATTCGATTACTTGATAGATCGATTTGTTCGGCAATTTCACAATTTTTTCTATAAACGATGTAAGCTCTTTGTGATCATCGAGAAGAGAGAAGGCCCACTTATAAAAAGGCCAATGGTAGTTATATACTGGTGTTTCACTTAATGTTTGAGCAGACCATTGGTAGCGTCCTGGAAAAACTCTGCCATGATCAATCATATGGACATAATATCCGCCATCGCTGAGATTTTCCAAAATGACATTCATCGTACCTCGATCAGAGTTATTCACCCATTGGTCGAATACCGTTATACCGGCAAGCATATCCCGGTTTTTAACATCCGTCTTTGTGGGAGGATTTTCTCTAACATTCTCGAAAACGGTACTGTTTCTAATAAATACACAGCCATATTGGTATCCAGAACTATAGTTGTGTTGAGTGGATTGTAATTCAGGCGTCTTCTTGATGAAATCTTCCGGTATATATACAAGATCAAATGGGATAACGGGAAGTGAAAGGAGCTCTGCCAACTTTCCGATCAGGTATTCATTGACCACTTCCTTTTCTCTGTCTTTCTTAGTATCGAACCACTTCACGACATATTCTTTACCATCGCTGAAAAGAATGACATGTGCGGTTCCGCCCCTTAATGTTTGTACATATTTAACTGGATATTTTGTCATATCACTTTGTCTCCTTTACAAATATTTGTCTAGCTCTTTTTCATTTTCACCTTATCTTTTTCATTAACATTATTGCTTCTGTATTGATTGATGAAATTCATTATAAGTTTCGGTAAATGACTTTTCTTAAAAGAAATTTGTACAGCACTTCACTTTTTTCCTTTGGGAAGGAATACAAATCATGTTAAAACCCATCATTTAGCATAGAGACGGCAAATGGATAAGTTTCTTGGTAACTGATACAGTACCTGAGAACTCATTTTTGCATGCTACGATATCACCCGAATTCTGGGATCAATCATATGGACAAAATTGTCGCCTTCACTAAGTTCAAGTAAAATACTATTCTCGATAAATAAACACGAATAGTGGATCTGAACTAAATTTGTATTTTTGGAATGTAATTTGGGAGTATTTTTATGATTTCGTCATGGGTATAAATTAGTCCGACGGGGACAAAAGGAAGGAACAATGCTAATTTATTGCACAGATACTCAATTACTACTATTATTGGTTCTTTTATTTTCAGTGCCATTCATTTAATTACAAACTTTTTACCATCGCTAAAAAGCATGACATGTACCTTTCCACAAATTAATGATTTTACGAGCTCAACAGGTTATTTTGGACTGACTCATGGTTAATTAATTTCGTTGTTTTTTTCTATTAAGCTGTATAGCCTTTGTTGTTCGATGATTTGTTTATTCAAATCGAAATTTTCATCAATTACCTGTCTTGCACTTCTGGTATATCTCTTCCATACTCTTGGATGACTCAGGAAATATTTTAGACCTTGAGCCAATTTTAAATCATCTTTCTCAGGAACAAGGTAACCTGTTTTTTTATGCTCAATCAATTCCGGAATCCCAGCGTGAAAGGTGGAGATGACTGGTAAACCACTTGCCATAGCTTCTTTTAGTGCATTTGGAATCCCTTCTACATCACCATCTTCGCCTGTTTCACTGGCAAGGCAAAAGAGGTGGGAATCTCTTAATTCGTTAGAAATTTGGTTTGAATCCATTGGTCCTCTAAGAAAAACGCGCTCGTTTAATTGATTTTCATCAATGAAAATTCTTAACTTCTCTTCATCTTTACCTGTCCCAATGATGTGCAGTGTCGTTCTTGGGTATTCCTGATGAATCCGTTGAAAAGCCTTCAAAAGTGTAAGGAATCCCTTTTTCTCGACAAGTCTGGCTACGGACAAGATTCGGATTTCTCCTTCATTAGGTAGGGAACGTTGGACAAATGGGTATAAATCTAAATCCAGCCCCCCATATAGTACATGTATTTTATCTTCTTTAAATCCTAATTTTTTTAATTCATCTGCAAGAAAATGGCAGACTGAAAAACAAGCAGCTCCATGTTTTACTAAATTTTGATATCGGAGGACATTTTTGCGAAATCTCTTAAATGTTTGAGTGGAAGAATCACGTCCTCGAAAATGTACAACCAAAGGTATATCATACTCTATAGCTGCTGGTAATATATCGATGGAATGTTTCCCCTGATGAGCGTGAATCGCTACGACATTTTGCTCCTTAAAGAAGGCTCCAAGGTCTTGAATTTCGTTCAAATTATAATAGTGTTCAAACTGATATTGAACATTGTCGCAATTTGGGTATGGGCCTATAACAATAGGGCGATATTGATCCAGCATAATGATTTGATTGTACATAAATCCTTGATTGATTTTTATAGGTTCTCTAATGTAAAAAGCGATTGTCTTCACTATTTCAATCCCTTTCTTCTATCTAAAATCAAATTTTCGATAAAACTTTGAAATATTTGGCGATCTCGTTCAGAAAGATCATTCGGAAAAGCGGACCATTTAAAAAATTGTACTTTTTGTATTTCTATATCATCAGGTTTTAAATCTCCGCTGAGTATTTCTTCGGTAACGTAAGCAATGTTGACTGAAAAGTATTGATCACCATTAGGCAGCTTCGTAAAATAGTCCTTCCCTGAAAAAACGCCAATTAATTGAAGGTTTCCGATGTTAATTCCTGTTTCCTCCAAAATTTCACGTCTGCATGCCTCTTCCGCAGATTCTCCTAATTCGATGAAGCCGCCCGGCAATTTCCACATTTTTTCGGATTGTACCATTAGAAAACGGCTGTTCTGATCGATAACCAAAACGGTGACCCCAGTAAGTATCAAAGCTCTAGTTCCAACGAGAGCACGTAAATCTTCAATGTATCCCATCTCAAGTCCCCTTTCTGATATTTTCTGGTTAATCCACTTTTATAGTAAATGCAAAATGGAAAAGATTTGAAACGGACAAGTACATATATTTGTTTGTTTTTTGTAAAGTTCTTATTTGTATGTGTATGAGCATAAGAATCTGAAGAAATGCTAGGAAAGGCTTTCCTTAAGAACTCAATAAAAGAAGGTATGACTTAATTTTTTGAAAAAGTGTTATTATCCTAAAGCAACTATTCGATGATTTCATAGTATAGATATTATGGTTATTAATAAGCAGCAAAGAGGTGGTAGATCAGATGAATGATTTTAAATTAATTAGGGTTGAAAGAATTGAAAAGAACGGTAAAAAGGAACTTCTTATTCATAATCCAACCACATTAAAACTAATTGGGGCAGGAAGTCAAGGTGCAGTTTTTCAGCTTGATGAAGATATTTGCGTAAAAATCTATGTCAATCCAAATGCAGCAACTAAAGAGGGGAAAGCACTTGAAGCAGCTAAGGATACTCATATTGTTCCGAGGTTATATGAAGTCGGACCAAACTATGTAATTATGGAATATTTAAAAGGTCCTAATCTAAAAGATTTTTTGAAAGGGAAGCAAGATATTCCCGAATCGATTACAGAACAAATCATAATGATTCGAAAGGAACTGAAGAGAGTTGGATTTATTAGAATCAAGACCTCAATCGGACATTTTGTTGTAACAAAGGGAAATGTGCTGAAAGCAATCGATCATTCAGATGGCCTCACAATGAATGATCCATATAATCCAAAGATGTTTCGTGATTTAAAGAAATTGGGGTTATTGGATACTTTCCTGAAACAAGCAAAGAAAATCGATCCTGAATCGTATGAAGAATGGCAAAAAAATATCGACTTCAATGCGATATAAATGAGAATATGCGAAATGTTAAGTGGGCCAATATCGCAAAAAATCTATGATGATTTCCTACAAATCCAATTATGTCGTACAAGCAGGGAAACTTAAAAGAGGAAAGTCGAACCCTTAACATTGAACTGCACCCCAATTGTTAGACACAACTAACAATTGGAGGTGCAGCTTTTTTATGGCGAGATTTTCTTCAGAAGA
>NZ_JBYSYV010000048.1:0-13080 GCF_058783805.1 Peribacillus sp. FW305-BF15
CCTGAGCCAGGATCAAACTCTCCGAAGAAATGTTTGACTTGCTCATTTGCTTTTTTGATAGTGTGTGCTCACTTAAATTTAACGTTGGCGCTTTGTTCTGTTCAGTTTTCAAAGAGCGATTTATCGTCGTTACTTCGTAAGCGACTTTATTATCTTATCATTTACCAAACCTGATGTCAACAACTATTTTCATATTGTTTTTTGGTTAAGCAATGTATGATGTCGTTATTGGCGACTCCTAATATATTATCAGGTTGATCAATAATCGTCAATGGTTAAATTAGTTTTTTTCAAAAAAACTATAGCATGATAAAAACCCCAAGGAAATATCCATGAGGTTTTCATAAGATGACTTCGACACACAATCCTTTAAATGATCCAATAACCAATGGCCGCCAATGCGGCAACTCCCGGTATTCCAAGCAGGCCGGCGACTGCCGAGGTAACAGGGTTGATTGGGACATGAATGCCCGCCTGATTCCCAAGTGTATTCAAAAAGAACAAAAATGCTGCACCGATAATGACCTTTATAATGCCCTGCCCTATGAACCGGACAGGTCTTAATGGGGCCCCGATGATGAGGAGCATTAAAATCAAGCCGCCAACTATGGCAACAAAGACAACTGGTTCCAAACTCATTCCTCCCCGCAAGCTTGTACTAAACTTATATGAAGGAAACGCTGGATTAAGAACCGAAAAAAATGGCCATGAGGAACAAACAATCCTTCACAGCCATTTCCTTATCATCTTTTTAAGCGAACATTCCTTCTTTTAACTTCCCTGAATAAGTAGAAATATTTCACTTCCGCCAGTCTCGTTTGGGCGATTACTTCCTCAGATGGATCAACGCTTTTTTCAAGTAATGATTTTTGATTATGCCAATTCCATTTCAATTGTTCAAGCTCTTCGATTAATGAATCATTGAATTCATTCCGAAGTTTCTTTTTTTTACGAAAGAACAAGTGAAGTCCTCCCAGCTATCTTATATTTCTCTTCTTCCTTCTATTGCTTTTGATAGCGTCACTTCATCCGCATACTCCAAATCTCCTCCAACAGGAAGTCCGTGGGCAATTCGGGTCACTTTGATTCCTGATGGTCTAAGCAACCGGGAAATATACATGGCTGTCGCTTCACCTTCAATGTTAGGATTAGTGGCCAAAATTACCTCCAGCACTGTTTCATCTTGCAGGCGCTTTAATAAATCAGGAATATTTATATCTTCCGGACCGATTCCGTCCATCGGGGAAATACTGCCATGCAGTACATGGTATAAACCATTGAACTCTCTCATCTTTTCCATAGCTATAACATCTTTCGGGTCCTGAACCACACAGATCAAACTTCTGTCCCTCTTTTGATCTTCGCAAATATAGCAGGGATCTTGATCTGTAATATGACCACAGACTGAGCAATACATAAGATTCCGCTTAGCATTAACAAGTGCTTTTGCAAAATCCAAAACAGTATCTTCCTTCATGCTTAATACATGAAAGGCTAATCGAGCAGCCGTTTTAGGACCAATCCCCGGCAATTTCATAAAACTGTCAATGAGCTTGGAAATTGGTTCTGGATAATGCATCGAATTCCTCCTAAAAATTTCAAAAGAAACCCCCTGAAAGGAAGTTTCTTTTGAACTTGCTTAAAACATACCCGGAAGGTTCATTCCCTTAGTGAATTGTCCCATCGTTTGGTTTGTCATTTCTTCCGCCTTTTTCAAAGCATCGTTAGTGGCAGCCAACACTAAATCCTGAAGCATATCGATATCATCCGGATCGACAACTTCCGGTTTGATGACTACATCGACTATTTCTTTATGTCCAGTCACGATGACCGTTACCATTCCGCCGCCGGCAGTTCCTTCAACCCTTTTTTCACCTAATTCTTCTTGTGCCTCTGCCATCTTCTTTTGCATCTTTTGCATTTGTTTCATCATGTTCTGCATATTACCGCCGCGCATACCCATTTTCCTTACCTCCAATTATTCTTTAATTTCAAGTAAATCATCGCCGACTAATTTTCTAGCCTCTGCTATAAAGGGGTCTTCTTCTTTTGATTCCGTTTCTTCTGGACCGTCGAACTGCTGTGTTGAGATGAAGTCCTCCCGCAACCTTTGCCACTGGCTTTCCGGAACTCCAGCTATCTCCATTCGGTGTCCGGTCAATTGCTGCATGATCGAGGCTATCACTTCCACGAAACGGTTATTTTCCATTGCCATTTGACAATGAATATCATATTTGAATTTTACCACAAAAGCTTCAGTTGACGCAGCAACAGGTTCTGCCTCCGTTAATAAAGCTGCCAATGACTTTTGGTTTTGCAGACCTAACTGTTCAAGCACTTCCCCCCACTTACTTTTCACAGCATTAAGACCTGGCTTTGTAGCTTGTTTCAAAACTTGATTGATCTTTCCGGCAGGTGCTTTATATGACTTTTTAACGGCCCTTTGCGCCTTAGCCTGCTCTGCAGGTTTTTCTGCCATGGCTGCCGGAATGCCGTTTTTCTGCATTTCGAGTAATTTCTTCTCTAAATCTTCTATTTTCTGCTGCAGCTGTTGAAGCTGCCCGTTATCAATTTGATTTGGCCTTTGCTCATTACATAACTTGACAAGTGCCACCTCAAGGAAAATCCTTGGATGATTTGTCCATTTCATGTCTTGCTGTGTTTGATTGAAGCTTTCAATTATGGAGTAAATCGATTCAGAAGAAATTACTTCTGCCAATTCCTTGAATTGGGGATCTATCAAAACACGCTCGAAGGATTCTGCCAGTGCCGGTGCCGTTTGAAACAAAAGCATGTCACGGAAGTAATAAATCATGTCTTCTATGAACCTAGCCGGGTCTTTTCCCATGGCCAGCAATTCTTCAAGGACTTCAAGTGCCACCGCTACTTCTTTATCATATATAGCTTTTGCCAGCCGGCTTAAAAACGCTTGCGAAACAGATCCGGTGACAGTCAATGCATCTTCCACTGAAACCGTCTCCGAACTGAAGGATATCGCTTGATCAAGAAGGCTTAGTGCATCCCGCATCCCGCCTTCGGCTGCCCTCGCAATGATATGCAGGGCTTGTTCATCACAAGAAACACCTGTTTCTGCAATGATTTGTGACATCCGGCCAACTATATCTTGAGGCTGGATCCGTTTAAAATCAAACCTTTGGCAACGGGAAATGATCGTTAGTGGAATCTTATGAGGCTCAGTCGTCGCCAATATGAAAATCACGTGCTTCGGAGGTTCTTCCAATGTCTTTAAAAGCGCATTGAACGCCCCTTGTGAAAGCATATGTACCTCATCAATGATATAAACTTTATATGTAACCGCGTTAGGTGCATATTTGACCTTATCACGAATGTCACGGATTTCCTCGACACCATTATTGGATGCTGCATCAATTTCTATAACATCTGATATGGAGCCATCGGTGATTCCGCGGCAGGTAGCACATTCGTTACAGGGCTCACTTGTCGGTGCATGCTCACAATTCACTGCTTTTGCTAGAATTTTGGCAGCACTTGTTTTCCCTGTTCCACGTGGACCGGAAAATAAATAGGCATGTGAAACCTTTTGCCCGACCAAAGCATTCTGCAACGTTTTCGTCACATGTTCCTGTCCGACTACATCAATGAATTGTTGCGGCCGCCATACCCGGTATAATGCTTGATACCCCACGGAAATCCCTCCTTCTTTTCTCCATCTTGTTTATTATACATTACTGATTTCCTTAATATCAAAGTCTAAAATGAAATTTCATCATTGCCTCATTTTTTTTCAAAAATACCAAGCACTTTACCTTCTTGGCATAAAAAAAAACCCACCCGATACGAATGAGTTTTTTGTTTATGTAAAATAACTGCCGTGCACCTTCTGTCGATTAGCAACCATAAGCGTTACTTAAGCAGTTAGCTCGGCCCAGGCAACCCTGCGGCACATGAGAACTTCCACTTAATGCTGCTTCCTTCCGGACCTGACATGGTTCATGGAGTCCCATTGCGCAGGACCCGGGCGTCAACGCCACTTACTTAAGGCAGGCCCTACAGAATGCTAACCTCGAGAAGGGATTCAACCTCGCTAGAGCGGATTGCGAGTACAGGGCACCGCTACCTCCCCGTCTAGCACGGCAAAAGTAATACCAATTTCAAAGCGTCATTACGACGCATAATTCATTATACTAAGGTAACAAAAAAAACGCAAGTGTTGTTCTTGGACAGTTCAATTCCAAATTTATCAAATGAAGCAAAGATTCATCTTCAACATTCGTTTTTCACTTATTTATTTTCTTCAACAAGCTTGAGTGCCTGCTCTCTTTTCAACGTTTTCTTTCTATCCCTAAGCTCTTTAAAAAAAGAAGTCAAAATCCAGCCGCACTCTTCCTCCAATACACCGCTGGTTACATCACATTGATGGTTAAAGCGTTCATCTCGAAGTAAATCCATGAATGTGCCTGCACAGCCAGCCTTTGGATCATGCGCTCCGAAAACAACCCTTTTCACCCTTGATTGCAAGATGGCACCGGCACACATCGGGCAAGGTTCCAGCGTTACATATAATGTCGCATCTTCAAGACGCCAACTGCCAGTAGCACGGCAAGCCTCATTGATTGCAAGGAGCTCCGCGTGTGCCGTCGCATTCTGTTCCGTTTCCCTCAGGTTATGCCCCGTCGAAATAACTTGATTATCTATTACGATTAAAGCGCCAATCGGCACTTCATTCAATTGCCGCGCCTTTTTTGCTTCCTCTAAGGCTAAATTCATGTAATGAACATCATCCTTCAAAAAAAAACCCCCTCATATTAAATAGGAGTAAACAGACAAATATTAGACAAAATAAAGGTCATACTACTTATTCTAATGAATAGTAACGCATTCGGCATATGTGCTGCAAGTAAATTCTCATAATACAGGAGGATATACCATGAATCGACCTGAATCGCCTTCCTTTGCATTGCTTATCATTGATATGATCAATGACTTTGACTTCAAATACGGGAATATGCTCCTTGAACATACGAAACTTATCGTCGATCCGATCTTGAAATTAAAGAAGCAAATGAAAGAAAAAGGTTTTCCAATCATTTATATCAATGATCATTATGATTTATGGCAGGCTGACTTCGATAAAATCATTGATAAATGTAAAAATGAAGGTAATGCCTCATTAATCGAAAGAATAAAACCGCAACAGGACGAATTTTTCCTCATCAAGCCGAAGCATTCAGCATTTTATGGGACGGCACTCAATACACTGCTTAAACAATTAAACGTGGATACCCTGATCATTACTGGCATAGCTGGCAACATCTGCGTGCTATTCACGGCCAATGATGCCTATATGCGGGAATATAAATTATGGATTCCGAAGGATTGCATTGCTTCTGCATCAAAGGAAGATAATCATTATGCATTAAAAATGATGAACCATGTTCTCAAGGCATCCATAAAACAAGGTGAAGACATGTAAGCATTCAATCGAATAAGGAATTAATCTACATACCTCCCCAATTAACACTCTTTCATTCTCTTTCTTTATCAACCTGACAAAAATGTCACTAAAGTCCCAAGTCTGTGATACAATATCTCTTGGCGAAAATCCTATGACCGGGAATTTTAGCTTGATACCTCATGAAGGAGGACAGATTGGATGAAATCCACCCCATTTATCACTGTCGAAGGTCCAATCGGCGTGGGAAAAACATCACTCGCAAAAGTTATCGCAGATCATTTTCAAATTTCATTATTAAGGGAAATTGTCGATGAAAATCCATTTCTCGGGAAATTCTATAAAGATATTGATGAGTGGAGCTTTCAAACAGAAATGTTTTTTCTGTGTAACCGTTATAAACAATTGGAAGATATCGAAAAAAAGTATCTTACTAATGACCATGCCGTAGTGGCTGATTATCATATATTCAAGAACTTGATATTTGCTGAAAGAACGTTAAAGAACGAACAATACAATAAATACCTTGAGATATTCAATATTTTAACACGGGATATGCCTGAACCTAATATGGTGATTTATTTAAACGCAAGCCTTGATACTCTTCTCTCCCGAATCGGTAAAAGAGGTCGGGAAATCGAAGAAAATATATCCTCCATTTATTTAGAGCAGTTATCCGCGGATTATCGAACATTCATGGAAACATTCGAGAAACAGCACCCTGACATCCCTGTTCTTACATTCAACGGAGATGAGCTGGATTTTGTCGGGAACAAGGATGATTTGAAAACGATAATCAGCCAAATAGAGAATGCCCTGCACAAAGGAGTAAAGTCAAATGAACTTACGAAAGAAATATAATATTCCAAACAACGCCGTCATTACGATAGCAGGGACGGTTGGCGTAGGAAAATCGACCATGACCAATGCGTTAGCCGATGCCCTTCAATTCAGGACATCATTTGAGAAGGTTGATACGAACCCCTACCTGGATAAGTTTTACGATGATTTTAATCGTTGGAGTTTCCACCTGCAAATCTATTTCCTCGCTGAACGTTTTAAAGAGCAAAAAAAAATCTTCGAATATGGCGGCGGTTTTATCCAAGACCGTTCCATTTATGAAGACACCGGGATATTTGCAAAAATGCATTATGAAAAAGGCACGATGAATGACGTGGACTACGAAACGTATACAAGCCTTTTCAATGCCATGGTAATGACGCCATACTTCCCGCACCCTGATTTACTTATCTATCTCGAAGGTTCGCTCGATGATATCCTCAACCGGATCCAAGAGCGCGGCCGTCCAATGGAACAGCATACCCCAATTGAATATTGGCAGGAAATGCACGGCCGTTACGAAGAATGGATCAATCAATTCAACGCCTGCCCTGTCCTTCGATTAAATATAAACGAATATGATCTTATGCAGGATGAAGCAAGTATCGAACCTCTTATAAAACGGATTGCCGAATATATGGAGCAAACCAAGTTGTTGCGAAATGTGTAAAACAGAAAAACCACCGGTTATCCGGTGGTTTTTTAATATATTAGAAAACAAAAATTCCGTTACATAACTGTAACGGAATTCATCGATATCCAATTTATGCGCTGTGGTTATTAATAAGTTATGGAGGAGGTAGAGGGATTCGAACCCCCGCGGGATTTGACTCCCCTGTCGGTTTTCAAGACCGATCCCTTCAGCCGGACTTGGGTATACCTCCGTATCAACATTTATTATATTACATGGAATTAAAATCAAAGTCAAGCCCTCTATAAAGTTTTTTTAAAATAATTTTCAAACTTTGATATAAAGGGGAATCAGCCTCTTTAACCAGAAGCTGATTCCCTTTGACTTACGGTTTAATGACTTCCACACCGCGCATATATGGACGTAATACTTCAGGAATGATAACACTGCCATCTTCCTGCTGGTAATTCTCCAAAAGGGCAGCGACTGTACGGCCGATTGCCAAACCTGATCCATTTAGGGTATGGACGTGTTCCGGTTTGCCTTTTGCATCACGTCTGAAGCGAATATTGGCCCGTCTAGCCTGGAATGCTTCAAAGTTACTGCAAGAAGAAATTTCGCGGTACGTTCCATAGCTCGGGATCCAAACCTCGATATCATACTTTTTAGCAGCTGTGAAACCAAGATCTCCTGTACACATGCTTAGCACTCGGTATGGAAGACCCAGCAATTGGAGGACCTTTTCGGCATGACCTGTAAGGTTTTCCAACTCTGCATAGGAATCTTCCGGCTTCACGAACTTCACTAGTTCAACTTTATTGAACTGGTGCTGACGAATTAGCCCTCGCGTATCACGACCCGCAGATCCTGCCTCTGAACGGAATGAAGCACTGTATGCCGCATAGCTAATCGGCAGATCGTCCGTGCTCATGATTTCATCACGATGGAAATTTGTCACCGGCACTTCAGCTGTAGGAATCAAGAAGTAATCATCACTTTCAATACGGAAAGCATCCTCTTCGAATTTTGGCAATTGACCTGTCCCGGTCATGCTTGCACGGTTCACCATATATGGTGGCAGCATTTCTTCATATCCGTGTTCCTCAACATGAAGGTCTAACATAAAGCTAATTAGTGCACGCTCCAATCGGGCACCAAGACCCCGATAAAATACAAATCGGCTTCCGGTCACTTTTGCTGCCCGTTCAAAATCCAGGATGCCTAGATCTCCAGCTACATCCCAGTGTGGTTTCGGTTCAAACTTGAATTCAGGTAACTCCCCCCATTTACGGATTTCGACATTATCGTCTTCCGTCTCACCAACAGGCACGCTTTCATGCGGTATATTAGGAATGGAAAGAAGTAATGTTTCTAATTGCGCTTCCACTTCACGAAGCTCATCATCGAAACTTTTTATACGGTCACCGACTTCACGCATTTCCGCAATCAACTGATCTGCATCTTTTTTCTCCCGTTTCAATATGGCCACTTGCTGTGAAACTTCATTTCTTTGGCTTTTTAACTTTTCTGTTTCAGCAATCAAGGTCCGGCGCTTTACATCCAGTTCCTCGAATTTTCCTAAATCGGTTAAATCTTCACCTCTGAATTGCAATACACGCTTCACTTCTTCAAAATTATTTCTTACATATTTCAAATCCAACATTTCAGTTCCTCCTTAATGTTTTTGATGATTTATCAAAGAACGCAAAAAACTCCCGTCCCCTGAAGAAGGGACGAGAGTTAACCCGCGTTGCCACCCTAGTTGAAGGCCTATGAAAAACGCCTACCACTTATCACGATAACGGCTTTTAACCGAAAGTATTTACTGGCCCAAAAGGCTTTCCATACTCTGCTCCAGGAGGGATTCACAAAACTCTCACACCGATTTCCACCAGCCATCGGCTCTCTGTAGAAAGAAATACTTGTTACTATTTCCTGTCATTGCTTTCTTATATAATCAAATTGTTTTCCATAATGTACTATAATTTTATACATTACGCAACCGTTTTATACAGTAAACTTAAAACCAGCCTTTAACAGTGGAAGCTACACTGCTCCAAACGTCTCCAAAGAATCCGCCAACCGCCCGCATTGATAATACGAACCAGTTTGCCTTTTCAACGGATTCGGCAGCTACGACGTTAACCTTAACTGGATCGCCGTTGATGTACCCGTAATCTTCTCCTTTTTTAGGAGTGACTGTGATGTAGCCTAGCTTTTCACCTTTTTTGATTGGTGCAGTCAGCTTACCATCATCATTCAATTTGTTTTTATCGATCACTAAATCTGTTTTATAGTTGTCTTTCCCACCATTTTCAACAAGTAGCTCGATTGCTTTTTCAGATTGAATCTTAACGTCTTTTTCCTTGCCTTTCACTACTGAAAGTGTTTCTTTCCCTTTCACCTGGTAGTTGGCTGGAAGGACTTTTTCCTTTTTAAATGTTGCATAAGCATAGTTCATCAGCTTAGTGCTATCCGCAAAACGTTCAGTTTTACTAGTGGACTTCATTACCACCGTGATATAGCGTTGGCCATCCCGGATAACCGTCCCTGTATGACCATAACCGGCAAAGTCAGTAGATCCCGTTTTCAGTCCATCTACGCCTTTATATTCAAATATCAGGCCAGGCAGCATCCAGTTGAAGTTCGAATACTCTTTTCCATCACGGAACTTCAATTTAGGAATACTCGCAATTTTTAATACTTCCGGATAATCATTTATTAGACGATAAGCAAGAAGAGCAGTATCTTTTGCTGTCATGATATTTTCTTCATCTGCTTTACCAGTAGGGTATTGCCCTAATAAATCGGAGTTATTCAAACCGCTGGCATTAACGAATTTATGGTTTTTCAAGCCTAACTTTGTTGCTTTTTCATTCATTAATTTAACAAAACTCTTTTCACTTCCGGAAATCAATTGTGCTAAAGCTACCGTTGCCGCATTTCCAGAATAGACAGCCATAGCTTGATATAGTTCCTTAACTGTATAATCTTCACCTTCCGTTAACCCAACATTCGATAAATTAGGTGCTTTTGAAAGGTCATGTACGTATTTATTTATTTTAACTTTTTGATCCCAACTGATTTTCCCATTTTCGATTGACTCCATTATGATGTACTCGGTCATCATTTTAGACATGGATGCAATCCCTAGTACTTTATCGGCATTTTTTTCATACACGATTTGTCCCGTTTCACCATCGATTATGATGGCTGCCTCTGCTTTTAAACCTAAATTATCAGATTCAGCAACAGCTTCCCCCGGTTGATAGGCAAATTGCGACATAACAAGAACTAAAACAAAAGTGAAAATGAGGGTCATCTTGCTGATTTTTTTCAATTTCCAATACCTCCAACTTTTAAGCTAATCTCTATAACAAAGGAGAAACTTTATGTAATTCCCTTGACACCTTGTCTAGTTTATCACAGAAAAAATAAAAAAAATAGACAGAGTAATCGCAGACTCTGTCTATTTTAACAATAAATTTTAATGACGATTATATGTTAAATTCATTACATTGAGTAGTTCGGTGCTTCTTTAGTGATTTGGACATCATGAGGATGGCTCTCCCTTAACCCTGCACCTGTCATTTTGACAAATTGAGAGTTTTCTCTCAACTCTTCCAATGTGGCTGTACCGCAATATCCCATACCTGAACGAATGCCGCCAATCAGTTGGAAAATGGTATCTGATAGAGGTCCTTTGTATGGAAGGCGCCCTTCGATGCCTTCCGGAACGAATTTCTTGTTATCTTCCTGGAAGTAACGATCTTTAGATCCTTTTTCCATTGCAGCAACAGATCCCATACCCCGATACACTTTAAAACGGCGACCTTGGAAAATTTCCGTTTCGCCAGGGCTTTCAGTTACACCTGCAAGCATACTGCCAAGCATTACTGCATGTCCGCCTGCAGCCAGGGCTTTAACGATATCTCCTGAATATTTAATTCCGCCATCAGCGATAATCGTTTTACCATGCTTTCTTGCTTCTGTTGCACAATCGAAGACTGCCGTGATTTGTGGAACACCTACACCGGCTACAACTCTAGTCGTACAGATTGACCCTGGTCCGATTCCCACTTTCACTACATCGGCTCCCGCTTCAATCAATGCTTTCGTCCCTTCAGCTGTTGCCACATTACCGGCAATGATCGTCAATTCAGGATAAGTCGCGCGGATTTCCTTCACCATTTCAAGGACGCCTTCTGAATGACCGTGAGCTGTATCAAGTACAATTGCATCGACATGGGACTTAACAAGCATTTCAACACGCTTCATTGTATCCTTAGTGACTCCGACTGCAGCACCTGCAAGCAATCTCCCTTGCTTATCTTTCGCCGAATTCGGGAACTCAATGACTTTCTCGATATCCTTGATCGTAATAAGTCCTTTAAGAACTCCATTATCGTCTACAAGAGGAAGCTTTTCGATTTTGTACTTTTGAAGAATCTTCTCTGCTTGTTCCAAGTTAGTTCCTACTGGTGCTGTGACGAGATTCTCAACAGTCATGACACTGGAAATCTTCAAGGAAAAATCGGAAATAAATCGCAAATCACGGTTTGTAATGATACCCACAAGTTTTTGATCCTCAATATTGTTGACTACAGGAACACCCGAAATGCGATATTTACCCATTAAATGCTCTGCATCGAATACCTGGTGATCTGGCGTCAAGAAAAATGGATCGGTAATTACACCGCTTTCTGAACGTTTTACTTTATCCACCAGTTCAGCTTGTGCTTCAATGGACATATTTTTATGAATGATACCCAATCCGCCTTGACGAGCCATGGCAATCGCCATCTCTGCTTCCGTCACGGTATCCATTCCTGCACTGATGATAGGAAGGTTGAGCTTTAAGTTTTCAGCTAAGTTGACTTGAAGGTTGACATCTTTCGGCAAAACCTCTGATTTCGCTGGAATTAATAGGACATCATCAAAGGTTAAACCTTCTTTTGCAAATTTATTTTCCCACATTATTTTCCCCTCCTGCTTAAAAATATTATTTGTAGGTTATCAATAGGACATACTACTGTCAAGAAGAGAAATAAATGTTTGATTATTCTATTAATTCGGAGGACAGCTGCAATGCCTGAAAACAATGATAATTTCGATAAATATACACCTTTTTTTTCCGCATCTTCCTCTCAACTTTTTTTACAAAAATGTTACACACAAGAAAAAATAGCAGAAGCGGAAATCAAAAGTTATGATAATTGTTATCCATTTATTTACCATCTTGAACATGCTAAAACTTATTATAATCAGGCAGCCATTGCACCACTTTCCATTCAACCAATCCTTACATTTTATGGATTCTCCCAATTATTAAAGGCTTGTCTGCTCACGATTGATCCTAACTATCCGGAATCGACTTCGATGCTTGCCCATGGGGTAACTACGAGGAAAAAGAAAAAGCAACAATATGAATTTCTGAAGGATGAAGTAAAAACGCAAAAAAATGGACTTTTCACCTGCATCGCCGAGAAATTATTTCATATCAGGCATCTGGAAGGTGAAAAGTTTTCCATGGGTACACTTATGAAAGAAATCCCGGATATGCAAAACTTTACATGGTCCATTTCCAAGAAAAATTTCGTCGCCCTGCTACCCTCTCCCAATGGTTTTCAATTGCCTTCAACCATATTGGATAGCTATCAAATGTCCAGCAGTCGATTGGAAGAATTTTTGAAAGCTAAAACGAATCAAATTTACAGTATTTCGGAAGCTCCCGGAACACTGCATTTAAAAACAGAGGGTGTTCCTATTCATAATGCCACATCTCCAATACGGTATAATTTGGAACAAGGCCAATTCATGCTATCTCTAAATAAAGATTCGTCCGCTTTTTCATTACCTGAACTTTTGATTCATTATTTGATTTCTTATAACCTTAGCATAATAGCTCGTTATGAAACAGAATGGTGGGCAGAGCTGATGAAAACCATGCCTAATGACGATTACCCTTGCATTGTGCAATTCCTTAAAATAAGCCAAGCTAAGGTGCCATTTTTAATATTTGAATGGATTAAGTCGGAAAGGTTCCACATCTGATCCTTCCAACACCCTATTGGTGAAATGATCTGACCTGAAACGACAAAAAAAGACCAGCCGGATGGCTGATCTTTTTAAATGGCTTGGCGGCGTCCTACTCTCACAGGGGGAAACCCCCAAC
>NZ_JBYSYV010000049.1:0-12629 GCF_058783805.1 Peribacillus sp. FW305-BF15
ACGCCGAGGAGGCTCACCGCCCGCCCCGCGGAAAGCGAGCATCTGGAGGGGAAATCAACCACAACTCACTACCTGGTTAAATAGCAACAAAGTATGTGAAAACAGCCTTTTAATTTAATAATCCATAAACAGCAACATAAAAGACGACGAACTCCATTATCAAAGGAAGATCACTTACTGCGGCAAATTATTTGAAACTATTTTCATTTTTTGACGTAATACTATCAGGGATAATTTAGAAATCTCATAAAAAACAAATGGATTTCCTGTTCTTTCTAATTACGCCCCAATATACATATAAATTCTAATATAGGTTTGACGAAGGGAAGAGGACGTATGTTTAAAAAAATCTTAGCCAGCTTAGGAAAAGGAGCTGCAACTGTAGATTTACAATGTGACAATCATAATTATCAAGCTGGAGAAAGCATTCAAGGGCAGATAGTCATTCAAGGCGGTGAGGTGGAACAGAAAATCAATCAAGTGACTGTCCGGCTGATGATGAATGTGGTATTAAACCAAGGAAGCGTTACTAAGGAAGTTGCCCATATACCATTAATTAATCGAGATTGTATTCAGCCCAAAGAACGTAAGGTCATTCCTTTTCATTACGTCCTACCTGCGAATTTACCTATTTCAAGGGGAACTGTCTCATACTATCTGGATACACATCTTGATATCGAGGGCGGGGTCGACCGCAAAGATGTAGATCGGCTAGTCATCCAATCCCAGGAATCCATCACATCCATTTTTAATGCAATGGCTCAATTAGGATTTCGCGAGACAGCTGACTCAGGTAAAATCGATCAATATGGACAGGAATTTACTTTCTTTCCCACTCAACAATTCATGGGACAAGTAAATGAAGTGGAAATGCGGTTTGCCAATGAAGAATCAGGTATCCGGGTCTGGACGGAGGTTGACTGTAAAAGCGGCTACAAGGAAATTGAAGCGAAACGAGAGTTTCTTTTAAATCGAGAAGTTCCTGAGCAAGAAGACGATCTTCATAAGCTACTTGGAAATTATATATCGGAAGCTATTGAACAGCCTCATGCTTTTACACGGACGTTCTCTTATTCCGCAAACCATACTCATGGTCGCTCTTCCCAAATGGGAAACGCTATACCTGGAATGGTTGGTGGATTAGCAGTGGGTGTTTTAGGGACTATGTTATTCACTGAGATGATGGAAGGATTTGATATGGAGGAGATGTTTGAAGAAGCAACAGAGGAATTTGATGGGGGATTTGATTCATTTTTTGATAATGGGGATGGGGAATCCTAAAAATAATTAGGGAATGTTATAAAATAAAAAATGGCCCACTAATCAGTTCTTGAGTATGAATTAGTAAACAAGCGTTACTTACTTTAATCAGTAACTAATGCTTGTTTTATTGTTGTTTTTATAGGAAGCCAGGAAGAGGACATTTAAAAGGCAACTTGCTTCCTTTTAAGCTCCGAATTCCCCCTTAATCCTCCTATATTTAGAAAATTTTTATCATAAGGTTTTTCTGGTTATATCCTTTTGGGGAAATTATTATTATCTGAAAAATGAAGAAGGGAAGGAGAGAGAATATGAATGTTCAACTATACGTACATAACTTCCTTGGTGATAACAACAAAGTTAATGGTACGACATGCTATCATCTTCTGAAAGTAGCCCCTTGTTTTTTGATTTGGCGTGAAAAAAATGAATAAACAATGCTATAAGGTTAATTCTATATACAAGAATGTTAAAAAGGAGATTACATCGTGAAGCCATATGAAATAAAAAATATGATTATTGATGACGAGTTTAATGGTGAAGAATCCGTTACAGCTGACTTTACTCACAATGATAAAGATTATAGCATTACTTTAAAAAAAGAAGATCTTGAAATAATTAATGCATGGGTTTTTGAGGATGGATCATCTCTTCCAGCAAACTTATCAGGTACTATCATTGAATCAATAAGGGAAGATATTAAAAAGAGAATCTAGTCATTGGCACTAGATCTTTTTTGTCATTTTCTTAATCGAAGAAAAATTTAGCCTTGTTTATATTGATGATAAAGAATTATTGCTTGTGGTGCAATACCAATAAGAGTTGAAAAAGGCTTATATAACTAATATGTTTTACTTCAGAAAACTTGTGGACAAGGAATTCTAACTGTTTTGTTTACTAAATTAGTTAGTAGAGCTAAAAGGTATTTCAAAAAATATTGCTTTATGAATAAGAAAAAAGCCTTAATCGAAGAAAAAAAGGCTTTTTCGAAGTTAATTTCCAATAAGACCCAACACGGTCACTAACTAAAGGTATTATTGAGGACTTTAATTATAATTGAAAAGAATACGAGTGAAAGTTAATTTACTCGTATCAGTTTGTAGACAAAAGGGGTTCGGAATTAAAAAATTCCGAACCCCTTTTAAAATTCCCTTGAAATTTTGACCAAAGGATAAGAGATTTGGGCTCTTCGAGCGACTATGTTATGCCATTGTAGGACCTTGCCATGTCCAAGTGGCCATCTTCTTTAAATTAATGGCAGCGAAAGTAAGCATCGCTTGCATCGACAATTTTTTAAGTCCCCTTAAAGTAGTCCAACGCATACCATGCTTTTCTTTTGCATCTGCGAATACACGCTCAATCGTTTCTTTGCGTTTCGCATATATAGGTTTTACATCTTGATGATGACGCAGATGATCTGCTTCTTCCACATATGCTTGCCAGATATGCCGTGTCACTACTTTTTGATGGTCTTTGCTTTCTGTACACTGTGATAAAAATGAGCATGTTGCACAAATTTGTTTTGGCGATTTGTACTCGCGATAGCCCTCTTTATTTCTTGTTGAGTACTTTAAAGTTTCTCCCGAAGGGTAAAGGTAACAATCAAAGTGTTCATCGTAAACATAGTCATGTTTGCGAAAGAATCCTTCTTTTGTACGAGGACGTGTATAGGGTAAAGCAGGTGTGATTTCTTTGTTAAATAGGTAGCTTGTAATCGCTGGTGTTTTACAAGCTGCATCTGCTTCTGGTTTTCCAACTTTCTCAATCACTTGCTCAACAAGTGGCTCCAAAATATGACTGTCATGTGTATTACCAGGTGTTACAATCGTTCCCAATACAAAACCGTTGCGGTCTGCGGCCGCATGGAATGAATAGGCAAACTGTTTTGTTCGTTCATCTTTCACATGTGTGGAATCGACAAATACGTGTTCAGCACTTATTAACTTCCTATCAGCGGCTGTCATTAAGATGCGATAGAATATCTGTTCAAACAGGTCTGTATCTTTAAAGCGTCGCTCATAATTTTTCCCGAACGTGGAGTAGGAGGTACTTTATCATGGAAACCATAGCCTAAGAACCAACGGTAAGCCATATTGGTTTCCACTTCTTCAATCGTTTTACGCATGGAACGAATACCGAAGGTATATTGAATGAATGTTAGTTTAACTAAAATAACTGGATCAATACTTGGGCGTCCTACCTTGAATACATATCTTTCACTAAGTCATAAATGAAAGTGAAGTCAATGGAAGCCTCAATTTTACGAACCAAATGATTCGCTGGCACCAGTTGATCTAAAGTAATCATTTCAAGTTGATCTCGCTGAATAGAATTATGTTTCGAAAGCATCCTCATCACCTCAAGTTTTAATAGTTCTATTTTAAAACAAAAAAGACTGTAGGCAAAAGGAGTTCTATCTAAAATTTTAAACATAGTTGATTGGAACGGAAGGTACGAGACTCCTGCGGGAAAAGCGCGTCTAGGGGAGACCCCGCAGGCGAAAGCCGAGGAGGCTCCCGGACCGCCCGCGGAAAGCGAGTGCCTGAAGTGGAAATCAACGTCCAAATTTGTACAAGCCAAAAAAAAATGTAGACAAACTCGATTTTCATTGAGTTTGTCTACAGTCTGATACGAGTGAAAGTTAATTCACTCGTATTTTTTTAAAACGATAGCTGCATTATGACCTCCAAAACCAAATGAATTGGATAGCCCAGTACTTATTTCCACTTTACGAGCAACACCGGGTACATAATCCAAATCACATAATGAATCAGGCTTTTCTAAGTTGATGGTTGGAGGAATAATTCCTTCCTTTAAACTTTTTGCCAAAGCAATTGCTTCCACGCCTCCAGCTGCTCCTAACATATGACCTAGCATAGATTTATTAGCTGTTATTGGGATTTGATAAGCTTTTGATTCAAATAGCTTTTTAATCGCTAGTGTCTCAGATAGATCTCCCACTTCTGTACTTGTTGCATGTGCGCTAATAACATCAATCTCTTCTGGAGAAATATTTGCGTTTTTCAAAGCCATTTTCATTGCAAGGTAGGCTCCTTTTCCTTCTGGGTGTGTAGCTACCATATGATAGGCATCAGAACTTGCACCATACCCTATGACTTCAGCATAAATCTTTGCATCTCTGCGTAAAGCGTGAGATAAAGATTCCAAGATTAAAATTCCTGCTCCTTCTGACATGACAAATCCATCTCGATTTACATCAAAAGGGCGGCTAGCTTTAGCTGGATTATCGTTTCTCGTTGATAATGCTGTAGCATTACCAAAACTAGCTAGTGATAAATCTGTAATAGCTGCCTCTGCTCCTCCAGCAAAAACGGCATCAGCTTCTCCAAAGCGAATAAGCCTGAATGCTTCACCAATAGCGGTATTTCCGATTGCACAAGCTGAAACAGGTGACATAGTAGGTCCCATTGCGTTCCATTTAATACTAATTTGGGCTGCGGCAGCATTAGAAATCATGGCTGGTACCAGGGTTGGACTGACTCTTCTTGGACCTTTCTCTCGAAGAGTATCCACATTTTCAATCAATGTTTCAATTCCTCCTATCCCCGAACCAACATATACGCCAAGTCTTTCTAGATTGATATCATCAATATTTAATTTAGAATCAGTCCAAGCTTGTTCAGCAGCAGCCAAAGCAAATTGGGCAAAGCGATCTAGACGTCGGGCTTCATTTTTTCCTAAAGTATCATCTGCATTAAAATCACGAATAATTCCAGCAATTTTTGCTTTATGGTTGCTCACATCAAATGTATCAATAGAGGAAATGCCTGACTTACCTTCAGTCAGATTTCTCCAAAATTTTTCTACGTTGTTTCCAATAGGAGAGACTACTCCCATTCCGGTAATAACGACTCTTTCCATTTTTCATCACCCCAAATGAATAGTATACTCGTATTATACTTCAGGGTTATCCTATTACAAGTGAGCGTTTATCCTGGTATAATAACTACCCGGTTAAATGGTTATGATGGAGGGTTTAGAAATGAATGATAAAACCAGACTTGAAGCTTTGTCTACATTTTTGAAAACGAAGCGATCCCAAATTAAGCCTGAATCTATAGGTATACCTGCTGGTACCCGGAGAAGAACACCTGGCTTACGAAGAGAAGAAGTTGCACATTTGGCGGGAGTTAGTACTACTTGGTATACGTGGCTAGAGCAAGGTCGGGATATAAAGGTCTCTACAAGCGTATTGGATTGCATATCTACAGCTCTGCAATTAAATAATGATGAACGAGAGTATCTATATGATTTAGCTTTAGAAGTGAAATCATCCATTATTCATCGAAAGAAGGATCAGCCAAAACTTAGTCCTTCTTTGGAAAGAATTTTAGCGGAGTTAACGTATTGCCCTACTATCATTACAGATCGACATTGTCATATTGTAGGCTGGAACAATGCTGCCGCTCACGTATTTCTAGATTTTGAACAACTTCCTGATGATCAAAGAAATTTGATCCATCTATTATTTACAAGAAAAGAATTAAAATCATTAGCTGTGAATTGGGAGCATTTTGTTAAAGGATTTCTTTCCATTTTTCGTGCCTATTATGGTCACTACTTAGGTGATGAGTGGTATAACCTATTTATAAAAGAAATGAGTGATTCTCATCCGGAATTTCAATCTTTATGGCAAGAAAGTCAAGTGAGTAAAGCTCCAGAAATGATGATTGAATTTAGACATGCCAAAGCCGGTAAGATGCTGTTTAATTTAACTTCTCTCCAAGTCCAGGGGGACATGGACCTAAGATGCAGTATCTATACACCAGTAGAGGGAACAGCTACGGAAAATAAATTAAAAACGATTTATGAAAAAAATCTCGATTGAAAGTTAATAAACCAGCATATCTACAGTCTATGAAATAATACTCGCAAAATACTTCAACTAAAGTGCTTTACTTCAATAAGGCAGGTTGCTGAGGCAGCATTTTTCATATGGCACGAACGGGACAGTTTAGTTTAGGTATATTTCTTCACCAAATTATAGAAAAATCCGGTTATCCTAGTTAGGCAAAGGAAAACCGGATTTTTTCTTTAATTGGTTCTAAAGCAATAACAATTGCAAAAGATGGTTTCATGGAACCAGCTTTAACACCAAATAATTTGCTCATGAAGTATTGCTACCAATCGATTCGTTTTCCATCTTTGAAGAATCCCCCGTTAGGTCCTTCAGCTCCAGTAGTAGCTAACCAAAGGATAGATTCAGCAGCTTGCTCAGGAGTTCTTGGAGCAGATGGTCCCCCCATATCTGTACTTACCCATCCCGGGTCGACCGCATTTATTTTGATATCAGATTTGATTTCTACAGCTATTAATTGTGTCAATCCATTCAGGGCAAATTTGGACATTTTATAAGCCCCTACTCCTGGATATGACATTTCGCTCATTGCCCCATATTCTGAGGAAACATTGATGATTCTCCCATAGCCTTGTTTTTCCATGAGGGGAATAAAGGAACGGATCATATGGTAAACTCCAAAGAAATTGGTTGCCATTGTATTCTCTAAAATTGATGGATCCATATTCAATAATTGTTTATTCTCATCCAGATACACGCCAGCATTATTAATCAATACGTCTAATCTTCCATACTTCTCATTTATTGTTACCGCTGCTTGACGGATGCTTTCTTGATTATTGACATCTATCGACACAAACGAAACGTCCAGATTTGACTCCCTAAGTTGTTGTATCGCTTCATGACCCATCTCCGGATTCCGACTTGACAAAATAACCTTAAAACCTATCAAAGCTAATTGTTTGACCAATTCATATCCAATTCCTCTATTTCCGCCTGTGACAAGTGCAACTTTCGTATCCTTTGACATGTTAATTCCTCCATTTTTCGGATAATAATTTTGAGCAGAGGAGATTTCTCCAGTTAAAGCCTGTAAACATTCCGAGAAGAAATTGAAAGGCTGTCAAGATTTTCTCGACAGCCTAAATTTTAGAAAATGAATATCTCTTAGTTTTATCTTCCTTTTATTATTACCAAGGTTGACTTGTTGGTCCAATTGTAAACTCATTAATGTTCGTATCTTCTGGCTGATCAATAGCGAATGCCACAATATTGGCAACTCGATCAGGTGCAATACCATATTGTTCGTACAGCGCAGTCATACCTTCCGAAATATTCTTATCAGTAATCGTATCCAGCAATTCCGTGTTGATCGCAGCTGGATAAATAGTTGCTGTGCGGATGTTAGTACCTTCTTGGGCAGATTCCATACGTAAAACTTCCATTAAATCACGAACAGCCCACTTTGTTGCTCCATAAACAGCACCGCCTGGGTATGCTTTAAGCCCAGCTACTGATGACGTAGTGATGACATGTCCAGACTTTTGGAAAGTAAATATTGGCAATACTGCTGCGATACCATTCAATACACCTTTAATATTAACGTCTACCATGCTGTTCCACTCGTCAGTTTTTAATTCGGAAAGTGGTGAATTAGGCATTAGTCCAGCGTTCAAGAAGATTACATCAACACCGCCAAAAGTGTCTTTAGCTAGTTGAACAAGCTGCTGACTATCAACTGGGTTAACGACATCTGTGACGCGATAAGCCACTTGACCACCGTTCGATCTAATTTCTTCTGCTAATTTTGCTAAACGCTCTTCACGTCTTGCGCCAAGTACAACTTTTGCACCTTTTTCAGCTAACAGCTTAGCTGTTGCTTCCCCAATACCCGAACTTGCGCCTGTAATTACAACCACTTTGTTTTCAATTGTCATTTCGTTTCATCCTTTCATGTAAAATAAAACTACAATTGATGTTTTCTCGACATCTGTCTATAATTTAAAATATAAATTTAAACAAAACAAGGCATATAAATCGTTAATTTAATCAGTTTTGTTGTTTAAACAACAAATCAATAAAAATTGTTGACCATCTCAAGGAAAGTATGGTGTTAATATGGCAAAAGTGGATAGAAGAATTGTAAGAACTCAAGAAGCAATTAAGAAAGCATTTCTTGAATTGATGTCTGAAAAAATTTTGATAGCATGACCATTCAGGATATTTCTGACAGGGCAAATATTAACCGTGCAACTGTTTATCTCCATTACTTGGATAAATTTGATCTGTTGGATAAAATCATAGAAGAACATATCAATAACATGGTTAACCTTTGTGAATCGGAAGCTGAAATGGATTGGATTGAATCGACTGTACACTGCATGGAATATCTTGAACGTAATTATTTATTTTTTTCGACGATGTTGGCAAGTGAGGGAGCTCCGTACTTTCGCAGCCGGTTTGTTCAGCATAATATCGAAGAGTTCAAAAAAGACGTGGATATAACAAAAGGAAAAAATTTTGGTCAAAGTGAAGATGTAGTTGTCGAATTTGTGGCAAATGCTTATGTAGGTGTAGTGGAATGGTGGTTAAAAAATGGGATGCCTTATCCACCGGAGGAAATGGCAGAGAAGGTAGGGGTCTTATTAGAGAGGATTTTATAGAAAATGTTAAGAATTACAAATAAATATTTGACTATTCTGGAAATTATTGATAATATTTACGCATAAAAGAATCAATCGGCAATGGCGCCTGTTTCAATAGCTAATAACGAGCTATTGGGCAGGCGTCTTTTGCATTTTTCAGGGGGGGATAATATGAATAATAGAACCAAATTAAAGGCTCTATTTGGCATGATCATTATTTGCTTGTTTTTGTCTGCTTCCTTAGGAGCGGCTGCAAGCGGAAATGCAGTTTCGAATGAGCAAAAGAGGGAGGGCCACTGTATTCAAGTGTTGGATAAAGGAAAATGGGCTCCTGACACCTATAAGTCTATTCAAAACCTAATTGATAAGCATGGTGCTGGAAGTACAGCATACGATCCAAATCGAAAACCTTATGTTGTTTTTGATTGGGATCATACGAGCATCATGAATGATACGGAGGAGGCCCTCTTTCTTTATCAAATTGATCACTTGGCATATAACATGCAACCGGAAGAGTTTTATGAAGTGATCAAAAAGAACGTGCCGAATGGACCCTTTTCACACGAGTTTAAAAACCTTCAGGGAGATGCAGTCACTCTCAAGCAAATCGCCGTGGATCTGAAACGCGATTACGAATTTCTTTATTCCAACTATAATGGGATGAATGGAAAAGAGCGGTTAGAAACGCTACATTCAACTGATCGATTTAAAGATTTTAAAGCGAAAATGTACTTTCTGTATGAAGCCATTGGGGAAACATACGGTGTTGAAATCGGATATCCATGGGTGCTTTATTTATTTGCGAACATGTCGACTGAAGAAGTTCAGCAGCTTGCAGAGGCTTCAAATGATTATAACTTAGGGGCGGGAATGGCATCGGTGACGCTTATAAGTCCTGGGTCCATGTTAGGAAAAGCCGGTACAGTTGAAGTTACCTATACAACAGGACTGCGTCTGGCCTCGGAAATCGCAAACTTAATGCATACTTTTATGGAGAATGGAATTGACGTTTATGTTATTTCGGCTTCGATGGAAGAGGTGGTGGAGGTATTTACGTCAAATCCAAAATACGGCTACAACCTTCCAAAGGAAAATGTCTTTGGGATGAGATTAAAAAAGAAGGAAGGAATTACTCAAGCAGAATATGAAGACAATTGGCCGATCACTGCTCGAGAAGGTAAGGTGGAAGTGATCGAACACGCCATCTCCAAAACGCGGGGCGGATACGGTCCGATATTCGTAGCTGGAGACAGCAGTACAGATTATGAAATGCTGACAATTAAGAGTTTGAAACTAGGTTTAATTATCAACCGCCTCAAAACAGGTGATATCGGCAAGCTTTCGAAAACAGCTGCAGAACGTATGGGCAAAAACAACCCGAAAAATGTTCTCCAAGGAAGAAATGAGAATACAGGCTTATGGATACCGACTGAATACACGATCAAGCTTGGGTCAAATGAAGAAAAATTGTTGGCGAATTAAAAAGATTCGTCCCAGCAGATTCAGTCAAACTGGGAGTATAAACTAAAGATTGATGATGGCATCTTAGACTCGCTTTTATACATTCAAGTTTCCGAAACATATCCAAAATCAGTGTAAATCATGCATGCACCCTATTTCCATTAAGCCATATTAAATGAAGATAAATCTTCTACTCTCATTTAGTAAACATAAAGTATTTTTGGTTTTACATCTTGAAGAATTTAATCAAATTCGGTAGCAAACAAGCGTATTTATATAAATTCTAAATCTCCTCCTAATCTAGTGGATTGCCGGTTACCCTATTTCTCCTTGTAGTGTCACAGCTTCGCTAGTTATATGAGATCTACGTCCCAACCAGCCTAATCATGTTTCTACAAGCAGGGGCAAACTGTTTAGTTGACGGGGTTTATCCCACGAGCAGGTACGTTTTGCCCCGGCTACCGTTATAATAAAACCATATAAAAAATGGTCAACCAGAAATATTTTCTGGCTGACCTTATACGAACGGGTGCGTTAGCTGATTAAGGAACAATTAAAAATGTAAACGGGATTAATAATTTATTCTTATAACTTTATAGTAATTCAGTATTTTACTGAATCGCGAATAGGTGATACAGTTTTTTTATATTTACAAATATTTTTAAAGGGAGGTTATATATGGAATATACAGAAACGATTTTTAAAAGCTATTTCTTCTTTCTCTTTCAATAGTCAAATGAGAAAGGAATGATCTATTTATTGACATATTGTGTGATGAGGCTATTAATCTTTCGTTCAGGGAGGACAACCTATGAAAAAGTTTTTTGCTTTTCAAGTTTTAATTGCATTGTTTATTGGAGCACTTATCGGACATTTTTTTCCTGAACTTGGCCAATCCTTAAGACCAATTGGCGACGCTTTTATTCATCTTATTAAAATGATTGTTGTACCTATTGTTTTCACAACCATTGTCATTGGGTCATCGGGCGACGGAAACATGAAAAAAATGGGTTCATTAGGACTTAAAACAATTATATGGTTTGAATTTATTACCACTCTGATTCTAGGTATAGGTCTTTTACTTGTTAACATTCTAAAGCCTGGTGCTGGGCTTAATTTGTCCCACCTCGCTCAAAAGGATATCACACAATTAAATGAAAGCGTTACCAAAGTTGTCGATTTTAAAACGATGCTTGTTAACATCATTCCAAGCAACATTGTTGATGCGATGGCAAAAAGTGATTTATTAGCTGTTATATTCTTCGCTATTTTATTTGGTGCAGCTGCTGGAGCAATTGGCAAAAAGTCAGAGCCGGCAATGAAGTTTATGGAATCAGTTGCAAATATCATGTTTAAACTGACACAAATGGTCATGGTAACCGCTCCGATTGGTGTACTCTCTCTCATGGCAGCCTCTGTAGGTCAGTATGGTATTGCCCTTTTAATCCCTATGGCAAAGTTGATTGGGGTTGTGTATCTTGGGCTTGCTATTGTAATTTTCGTTCTGTTTCCAATAATTGCTTGGTTCTTGAAGATTTCTTACTTTAAAGTGTTTCGAATGGTATGGGATTTGTTCCTTATCGCTTTTTCTACAACAAGTACGGAAACCATTCTGCCTCAGTTAATGGATCGAATGGAAGCTTACGGTTGTTCGAAACGTGTTGTTTCATTCGTTATTCCTTCTGGGCTATCACTGAATTGTGATGGTTCGACATTGTACCTTTCTGTTTGCTCTATTTTCCTAGCACAGGCATATGGCATCCCAATGGATTTTGGCCAACAGTTGATTGTAATGGGGGTTCTTGTTGCAACCTCAAAAGGAATTGCTGCTGTTCCATCCGGTTCGCTAGTTGTCCTTTTAGCTACCGCCTCAGCAGTAGGGCTTCCTGCAGAAGGCGTCGCAATTATAGCAGGCATTGACCGTGTGCTGGATATGGCACGTACAGCTTGTAATACTCCTGGACATGTTCTCGCTTGTATTGTGGTTTCGAAGTGGGAAAAAGAGTTCCGTCAAGAAGATTGGAAAGCTCAAACCGAACAGTCAAGCATTCGGCAGGTACCACCAACATTTTGATGATACGTTAAGCAGTATCATTACATCAGAAGAATTGGGAAAAGCAATGATACAAGTAGCAACGACTGGATATTCTCGCCCCATTGTTGAAAGTCATGAGTTAAAACTAATGATGGGGTCTGACACATATTATGATTAGTCATCTTGAAGACTTTTTTTGAATTGTATTGCTGTTGGGTGGGTGAAGAAACTGGGAAGCGAGAAGGTGAGATAACTTTGAGAATCAATGGCTTTGACATTGATCAGGAAAAACGTTTGTGAAAGAACACTGCGTTAGTTTAAATCGGAGCTGCCTTTAAGGCAGCTTTTTCTTGTGTGCCAGGCATGGCAACTATCTAGGTGGTGAAAGTCCGCTGTGGGGGTACACATC
>NZ_JBYSYV010000050.1:0-11478 GCF_058783805.1 Peribacillus sp. FW305-BF15
AGCCCAGTAGATTACCGGGTTCATGCCCTCAAGGCTGCCTAAGTAAATAAAGTGTCTAACTTTTTGGGTTCACTTCAATAGGTGGTCTCTTTTATTTGTTCAAAAATCAACATTAATCTTTTACACAGCCCATTAGAAAAGGAGATGTTTTGGAAATGGCAAAATTAAAACGCAACATGATTGAATTGGTGAAACAAGTAAAAGAAGGCGAAATTGTTACAGAGAAATACCTAACTCCAATATTTATCCCCTTTTCCGTAGTTTATGAAGCGTTTGATCTTACAGAAGAAATGGATAAAGGTGAAGAAAATAAAAATTCTTTATCTGAAAAAGAAATGATTGATAAGTTGATAGATTTTGTAGCAAACAAGATTTATAACAAGCAATTCACAAAAGAAGAATTATTTAATGGCCTTCACGCACCAGATGCAATTGAAACCCTTCAAAGACAAATTATGTTTGTGGCGCAAGGTCAACAAACAGATGAAACAAAAAAGTTTTTGGCGAAGAAAGGTTAACGGATGAGGACTTTTCCCCTGCCAAACAAAAGGAATACATGGACAAGCTCATCCTTGACCTTATGAAAGAAGGGAAGGACGTCACTGAAGTGTTAAACATGCCTTTTCATTTTTTAATAGAAATCCTCTGCGAACAAAATAAGCCAAAACAGGAAAAATCCTTAATTGTCGCATTCGGAGGCTAGGGATTTTTTTGGTATGTGAAGGGGGGATGTTCATGGAAAAGATAGAAGGACTTTCGATAGGACTTGACCTTGATACCGTTGCTCTCAACCGTGGTCTAACTGGCTTAAAAGAAAAGTTAAGAACTGTAAACAGCGAAATGAAGGCCAACATGTCAGCATTCGACCGTGGTGATCGTTCTATAGGGAAATACGAAACACGTTTATCTGGTTTGAATAGGAAACTAGAAGTTCAAAAGGAGGTCACAAAACAGGCTAAGGTAGAGTATGAAAAGATGGTCAAAGAACACGGTGAGGGCTCCAAAGAAGCGGATAATGCTGCCAAAAGCTATAACAAAGAAGTAGCATCCTTAAATAACTTAGAACGCTATGTGGGTCGAACGCGTGAGGAATTTGAAAAGCTAAAAGAACAACAAAAAATTGCCGAATCTAGTTGGGGTAAGCTAGGTAAAAAACTTGAAGAAACAGGCACTCGTTTAACTAAAGTCGGCGATAGTATGAAAAGTACTGGAAAGTCCTTATCTATGTATGTAACAGCTCCATTGGTTGGTTTAGGTGGCATGGCAGTTAAGTCTGCAATTGAGTTTGAAAGTGCGTTTGCTGGTGTACGAAAAACAGTAGATGCCACTGAAGGCGAGTACAAAGTATTGGAAAAACAAATTCTTAACATGTCAAAAACATTGCCTGTTTCTGCAAATGATATAGCTGCTGTTGCGGAATCAGCGGGACAATTAGGCATTAAAAAAAGTAGTATTATGGATTTCACAAAAACCGTCATTGATTTAGGCGAATCGACTAACATGACGAGAGAACAGGCTGCTACCGAATTTGCTAGATTCGCTAACATTGTCAAAATGCCACAAAAGAACTTTGATAGATTAGGAAGTTCAGTGGTTGCTTTGGGTAATAACATGGCAACCACTGAATCGGAAATCGTGGATATGTCCATGAGATTGGCTGCTCAAGGCAGTCAAGTCGGTATGACTGAATCTGATATCATGGCTCTTTCTGCAAGTATGTCTTCCTTAGGTATCGAATCAGAAGCAGGCGGTACGGCGATGACAACCGTACTTAAAAAGATAGATAGTGCGGTTGGTTCAGGTGGTAAATCTTTAGAAGAGTTTGCAAAAGCGAGTGGAGTATCTGCCAAGGAGTTTAAAAAATCTTGGGAAAGTGATCCTGTAAAAGCTTTAGAAATGTTTATACAGGGGTTAAGTGGGTCTGGAAAAGAAGGAGAAAATTTAACTTCGATTCTAGGTGATTTGGGTATTAAGGGAATCAGGGAATCTGATACTATTTTACGATTGGCAGGAAATGCAGGGCTATTAGGAGAGGCTGTAGATTTGTCTTCCAAAGCGTGGAAAGATAATACAGCATTATCTAATGAAGCAGAGCAAAGATATGCAACGATGGCTTCTAAATTAGCAACCGTAAAAAACAACATCTTTGCCTTAGCTAAGGACATAGGGGATATATTAAGTCCATATGTAATAAAGGCCGCAGACTTGTTTAATGGACTAATTGAAAAAATGTCGGGTATGTCGAAACAAGGTAAAATCGCAATGGTAGTTCTTGGAGCAATAGTAGCTGCCATAGGTCCCTTATTAGTTGCAGGTGGGATGTTCATTGGAATTTTAGGACATACAGCAACAGGACTCGGAAAGCTCTTTCCATCAATCGCAAAAGCTGGTGGGTTATTAAAGTGGTTAAGGTTAGGGTTTACTGCTTTAACAGGTCCCGTTGGGTTAACCATTGGTATTTTAGCTTTATTAGCTACTGGTGTTGTCATTGCTTATAAAAAGTTCGAGCCATTTCGGAATGCTATAAATAAATGGAAAGATGTTTTTGTAAGTTCATTTAAAATTATTGCGGATTACTTTAAAAGTAAGATCTCGGAAATGAAAGCCTTTTGGGATTCAAACGGAAAACAATTACTCGATGCCTTCCGAAATATTTTTAATGGAATCTTGTTTGTGATCAAACCTATGATGCCGATACTTGAGGCTATCTTTAAAGTAACATTTAAAGTTATTTTGGAAATTGTAAAATCGGTTATCGGAAATATAAAAGGCGTAATAGACGGTGGACTAAAGGTCATCATGGGTCTAATACAAGTTTTTTCCGGATTGTTTACCGGTAATTTCTCAAAAATGTGGACAGGAATCAAGAATATCTTTTCAGGATCCATTCAGTTTATTTGGAATTTCGTGCAACTAATGTTTTGGGGTAAGGTGCTTAAAGGTATTTTATCACTAGGAAAATTAATGATTAATGCATTCAAGGGCATGTGGGGCAGTATAAAAAATGTCTTTTCTACAGTCATTAAGTGGATAGTGGATTTTGTAAAAAATCGATTTACTGCCATGAAAAATACAGTCAATACTATGACAACTACCATAAAAAAACTCATCTCTACCATTTGGAATGGTATTTTAAACTTTTTCAAATTAGTCATTAAATCGATTGTGGATTTAGTGAAAAGTCGTTTCACTAATTTGAAAAATAATATCAACACTATTTTCAGTGGGATTCGTAATCTGACAAAAACCATTTGGAATGCTATTAAAGATTCTATTTATACACCCATTAAGAATGCGGTGACAAATACCCTAAGTCGTTTTAGTAATTTGAAATCAAGTATATCAGGCATATTTGGTACGATTAAAAAAAATGTTAAGGGCTATGTTTCGGATATGGTCAACGCTGTAAAAGGTATGCCGCAAAAAATGGCGGATGGAATATCTAAAGGTAAAACTGCCCTTGCTAACGGTGCTAAAAAACTTGGTAATGGTCTGATCTCTGGTGTTGGATGGGGTGTAAACAAGGCTCTCGATGGTATAGATTGGGTTCTTGGTAAGCTAGGTTCTAAAAAGAGACTTGGTAACTGGGAAGTACCTCAATTTGCTAAAGGTACACCAAATGGTGGACACAAAGGTGGTCTTGCAAGAATTGGTGATGGTAATAAACATGAGTTAGTTGCTTTACCAAACGGTCAAATGTTCATATCACCCAACCGGGATACTTTGGTAAACCTTCCTAAAGGTACAGAGGTCTTATCAGGAGAGAAAACTTCACTGCTTTTTGGTGGAAGGGTACCGGCATTTGCAAAAGGAACAGGTGGATGGTTAGACAATCTTGTTTCTGATACTAAAAATGCCTTTAATAAAGTCAAAGACTGGGGAGCCGATATATGGGATTGGGTGAAGGATAAATCCTCCATAGGGAAATTGCTGGCAAATAAAATATCATCATATGGAATGGGGAATCTTTCTGGTATACCAACTGAATTGGCGAAAGGTTCAATTACGAAAGCAATCGATGCCGGTAAGTCAATGCTATTCGGTGAAGTTGGAGACAGTGGAGGTGCTGCTCCAGCAGGTAAAGGAGTAGAGCGTTGGAGGAATACAGTTAAGAAGGCTCTTGCAATGAATAAACTTCCTACCTCTGCAAATTACGTGAACGCTTGGTTAAGACAAATCAAATCTGAATCAGGCGGTAATGAAAAGGCGATCCAATCAACAGCTGTTAAAGATGTTAACTACTATAGCGGAAATCTTGCCCGTGGCCTCGTCCAAGTAATCCCGCCAACATTCAGAGCGTATGCATTTCCGGGTCATAAAAACCAAATGAACGGCTTGGATAGCTTGCTTGCAGGTATGAACTATGCTAAATCGCGTTATGGTTCTAATATGCTTAAATACATCGGTCATGGTCATGGCTATGCCACAGGCGGGCTGATAAACCATTCTGGTATGTATAATCTTGCTGAAGATGGATGGCCTGAATTCGTCATTCCTACTAACCCAAGCAAAAGGACAGATGCTATGAAGTTGTTGGCTTTGGCAGGGAAGACGGTTGATAAAGGGAACAAGCGACCTGGACAATTGCCGAATGTAGGCACTGCCAGTGTTGAAGGGGATAATGTGCTGCAGAAGTTACTCGAGGCCACACTTGAACAGACAAAGGTGCTTTTACAATTATTAAGCAAGGATCCAAACATCATTTTGGATGGCCCGTCGTTAGCAAAGGGGATTCATAATGAAGTGACCAAGTATCAGATACAAGAGAAAAGAATAAGTAAAAGATCGATTAAAGGGAAGGTGAGAAAGTGAAAAATTTTACTTTCAATGGTATATCGAAGCCATACCTCACAGCCCTAAAAGGTAGTAATAGACAGCCATGGGCTCCAATCGAGTGGACGTTTCAAGAGGTTCCAAAACGACCAGGGGCTCTTCCGATTATAAAGAATACGGGAGTAAGAGAATTACCTCTTCCTGTTTTTTTAAAGGCTGATAGTATGGAGGATTTACAAAAAGTAAAAGAGGATTTGGCAGAATGGTTAATCCATGACGAGCCAAAGCCTCTTATTTTTGATGATGAACCTGATCGGATCTATTATGCAGTCGTGGACGGAAGTTTTGATCCTGATGAAATATTGAAGTGGGGGCAAGGAGTCATTCCATTTATCTGTCCGGATCCATACAAATACGGAACAGAAAAAACAGTATCCGTCATATCCAGTGTGACCAACGAGGGGACAACACCTGCTAATCCTATTTTTACAGTGAATTTTACAGACAAAGCTAGTGAATTTAAAATCTCGCATGTGGAAAGTGAGGGATTTATCCGTGTGATTAATGGATTCGTTGCTGGTGATGTTTTGGTTATTGATTTTACAAAGCGTAAAGTCATCATTGATGACAATTTAAAAATGACAGCTTTAGATTTTAGAAGTAATTGGTTTAGCCTTCAAAAAGGGTTAAATAGACTAATATTTACGCCAAACGATGGAGCAACAATAACAATAAAATATAAACCTAGGTGGTTATGATATGAAATATAAAAGTGTTAGAGCGAGTGGGATTTAGCCAGAATCACAATTAGATAGAATCGAAAAGAAAATGGACAGTATCCTTGAACTATTGGAGAACTAGGAAATGTCCATTTCTAATTAAATTTCGAGGTGGTATGCATGTTAGACGATTTTTTGAATTTAACACAAGGACAACTTCTTATAAAGTTCTGGTGGTTATGGGTGCTAATTATAACAATCTCTATTTTGTCAGAAATTATTAATTTTAAGAAACACTAAACAACAAGACAAAACTTCACAAATTCTGCTCCGTAGTTTGATAAACGAACATATTCATGTAAAGAGTTATCTCTACCACCGTCAACAACATGAAACTCACCAGTGTAGCTTGTGATAAAGCCATAACTTTTCAGGCGACCAACAGAACCTACAATTGCGTATTGGTCTATATTAGGCTTGATCATATCATTGACTATAACAGTCCGATTTTCTTTAAATAAAACAACCATCATTTCACATTCTAGCAAAGTCATACTCGAAAGAGTGTCTAGAAAAAATTGCCGTTGGTCAAAACTTGCTTGGGTTGTGCTGTTTATCATTGAATGTAGAAAAAATCTCTGTAAACATTCCTTTTTATACTCAAGTGATTCCTGTTCAACTTTATCATTTATTTTTTCAATTAATGAGATTAGAACTTCTTCATCATGAATTTCGACTTTCGGAATAGGTCCATTACTTTGTTCTAACTTTGAAATTTTCTCTGTTACTTCTTCGTAAAAGATTTCTAGTCTTTGGAATCTTTTCTTACTTTTATACGATGAATAAAGGCTAGACAATCCACTACCTATAAAAGGAATAAAACTTAATCCTGTTTCCACAGTTGCATCACGAATGTCTTCTGATGAAAGTTTGTCTTTTTTATTCAAATTTTAATTCACTCCCTATCTATCACGATAGGAACATTCTACCATAAAAGGATGTGATAATTTGTCAGATTTATATATATTCGACCCATATGATAATCTGTTAGCCATCCTGTCAAATGAAGCTGAAAGAGCATGCCTGTTTTGGGATGCTCCTTTTAAGGAAGTACTCAATCAAGGTTCTACCTTTGAATTTACAGCCCAGGGAAATCATGAAGATTCGAAATATATAACCGCAGAAAATCAAGTCGCCTTTTTAGATAAAGACGGCTTTTTTCGTTTATTTGTCATTCGTGAGCCAGAAAGAACAGATGGTGAAGACGGTCCGATTATAACGGCGATCTGTGAAGCAGCTATGCTTGAGTTAAATGATGAGGTTATTGAAGATGTTCGGCCTTATAATGTCACGCTTAAAACAGCCATTACTAAAGCGCTGGAAGGTGTGAGGTGGAAAGTCGGAGAGGTGGCAGAGTTAGGTTTAGATTCCACGAATTTTTATTACGTGACACCGACTGAAGCAATAACCGAATGTATTAATACATGGGGTGGTGAACTTCGGGATCGTGTGGAAATTGAGGGGAATAGGATAACTGGTCGATACATCGACGTTCTACCTAGAAGAGGGGAAGACATAGGTAAACGGTGGGAAATCGATAAAGACATCCTTTCCATTACGGAAAGAGTCCAATCTTATCCTAAGACAGCTTTATATGGACGAGGTTCTTCTCTTGAGATGGAAGACGAAGAGGGAGAAGCTACCGGAGGGTTCACGAGAAAGATCACTTTTGCGGATATTGAATGGAAGGTAAAGAATGGTGATCCTGTTGATAAACCAAAAGGACAGAAGTGGGTTGGGGATCCCGAAGCTCTAGCTGCATTTGGAAGAGAAAACACAGATGGCACCCTAAGGCACCGAAAGGGAATATTTGAAAGTAGTGAACAAGAGGACCCTGCAGCCTTATTACAAGAAACATGGGAGGCCTTGCAAGAACAAAAGCATCCGATTCGCAATTTTGAGATGAGCGTTTTTTTACTTGAAAATATTATCGGATACGAGCATGAGAAAGTGAGATTAGGAGACACAACTGTTGCTTTGGATTACTCTTTTGCAAAGCCGATTGAGGTAGAAGAACGAGTCATCAGTTTTGAATATGACGTATCAGATCCGAACAATTCGGGTGTGGTTGAGCTTGGGAATTTCATTGACTTGCATTCGGATGATACCCGGCTTGATCAGATTGAATCGGAGTTGAATGATAACAAAGGGCTTTGGAATAACGGTGGGAAGAAGCCCATTACGGATGACAGGATTGAGAATGTCACCCCTTCTCAACCAAAAAATGTTATGGCATCTGGATTATTTCAACATGTACTAGTTGAATGGGATTTTGTTAATACCATTTCTATCGCTAATTATGAGGTCTATGCTTCTCAGATACAAGGATTTACACCTGACATTTCTAATCTTGCATTCCGGGGTAAAACCAGTATTTACACCCACCAGGCAAGTAACAATCAGCAATGGTATTTTCGAGTTAGGGCTGTGAATACACATGGTGTTGCAGGTCCATTCTCCGAAGAAGCCATGGCGCAAACAGCAAGGATTATTTCTGATGATATTTTATTTGGTCCAGAAATTGCTGAAGAATTAAGAGAATTGTCTAAAGAAGCCCAACTTCTAGCGGACGGAACGGTAGGTTTTAACATGGTCGCTGATGACGTTAAAACGCCGATTCAAAATGCGGTGGATCAAGCTAATCATGCCGTAATGAATGCAAATACAGCGACTAGCCATGCTCTGGATGCTATCGCTCAAGCCCAACTTTTTTTGATTCTGCAACAGACGCAATCAGAAAGGCTGATGATGCAACGGGTCAAGTGTCTGTTTTAAGCCAGACTGTTTTAGGTTTACAATTGACTGTGTCCGATAAGGTTAGTACTTCGCAATTTACCCAATTGGCAGGTGTTGTGGATACAAAAATTAGCACAGTGGATGCAGATGGTAAATTTGCTACTCAATCACAATTAACTCAAACCGCTAATAGTTTGACGAGTACGATTACTCAGGTTCAAAACAATTTAGATCAAGTAGAAATGACTACAACTTCACAAATATCTCAATTAGCAGACAATATTAACTTGAGAGTAAAAGAAAATGATGTCGTCAACCAAATTAATATATCAACAGAAGGTATATTGATAGACGGTAAAAAAGTTCATATCACAGGACAGACAATGATTGATAATGCAGTCATTGCTACAGCAAACATCAAAGATGCAAATATCACTACTGCCAAGATTGCTAACTTAGCAGTGGGGACAGCAGCCATTGCAAATGCGGCTATTACCAATGCGAAAATCGCCAATTTGTCTGTTGGCACAGCACAACTTCAAGATGCTGTCATTACCAATGCGAAGATTGCTAATGCATCAATCGATAGTGCAAAGATTTCTTCTTTGTCGGCTGATAAACTTAACGCTGGAGCAATTCGAGGTATTGATATTTTTGGTAGTAAATTCCGTTCGTCGGATGGATCAACAAACCTTGAAATTGTGGGCGGTAATGTTCGTCTAACACAGAATGGTGGAAGCTATGTAAATATGAATCCTAATGGCGTATATGGTTACAATTCAGGTGGATCGGAAAGATTCAGAATGGATAAGGGATTGGTAACAAGTGCGGCGCTAGGAACAAGTAATTCAAATGTTTATTTAGCACCAGATTCTACCAACGAAGTAAGGGTTGTGGATTTAGCTAGAATCCCTTCTGATGGGATAGCAGAAAACTATTCTTATAGACCTATCAGAGTTCAAGGTGTAAGGTTTGCTCCAAATGGGAATGGATACCTTGGGACAGAAGGGGAAATACGAATCACATCTAGTGGATTTCGACAACCTGATGGATCTTACATTTATAGACCTTTAAGAGCAGGTAACATCTACGGAACATCTTTTATCTCAACTACTACAAACGCATATATTGGAACAGATAATGAAGTAAGGTTCGTAAATAAAGGATTTATCGATGGTGATGCAAGTACTCCAACATATAGACCTTTGAGATCGGGTGACATAACAGCAGGGCATATCGCTTCTCATAGTGGGAATATGTATGTAGGTTCAGATGATGAAGTCAGGATCGTTTCAAGGGGCGGCTATAATGGCGGTAATATCACTTGGAGGAATTTACGATCTAACCTAGTTTATTCAAATTCAGTGGATATAAATACAGGAACACACGTTTATATAAGACCAACTTCAGGAGGAGAAGTAAAGGTAACGTCGACAGGAACAACAGGTAATTTTAGACCGATCCGGGCAAGAACATTTACTACTGATACATCAATGAGAGAAAACAAGAAGGACATTGAAGTGTTCAGTGAAGATTCTTTAGATGTATTCCGTAATGCACAAATATATACTTATCGAAGGTTAAATGATGATCAATTTGCTTTTAAACAATTAGGTATGATGATTGACGAAACACCTAGAATTTTACATGGTGAAGCAGGAGACAGTTTTGATCTATATGCCTTGACTGCATACATGGGGAAAGGCATTAAAGATATTATTACTATAACTGATAAACATGGTGAAGAAATAAACTGGCTTAAAATAGAGAACCAATATTTAAAGCAGAAAATAAAACAATTAGAAGATAGCATGGGTGCTGCTTAGGAGGAATATAGTATGCAAGTAAAAGTCCAATATAAATATGTTATCGAAGTAATTAACTTTCTATCAGAAATTAGTTTAAAAGGGAAACAATCTATACATCGTACCCGTTTTATTAAACTATTAAGTGAGAAGCTTAAACAAATATCTGAAGAAGAATTGGAACTAGTAAAAGAGTTTGCAGGTGTAGATGATTATGGCAATCCAAAGAAAAACAAAGAAGGTAATTTTGCCATTGAAAACGCTAACGAATTTTTAAAACAACAAAAGGAATATTTTCAGGAATACTACATTATTGAGGGAGGGGATGCCCATGGAATGATTAAAACCATGAAAGGGATTATCGAGAATTACGATAAAGAGGTATCAGGTAAAGAGGCAGATACGTTTGAACACTTGTACACGGCCTTTGAAAACTCTAAAGAAAAGGGAGAGGAAGAATAATGTTGGAAATTCAAATAACAGCAACTAATATCCGTTATGCAGATGGTGGGATTTCTTCCGTAAATGTGCAATTCCAGAGTAAGGATCCAGAGGGAAGTATCAATCTTAATGGTTACATTCCGCTAACTACTGAAGAGTATCAAGGGAACGAAGCCCTTTCAGCATTAACGGAAGTTGCGAGGACAAAAATAATTAATCGATTGCAACCAAAAGCCGAATAGGGCTTTTTTATTTTATACAAACGGAGTGAAAAAATGACTGTTTCCATTGGTGTATTGATTACGATTATTGGTTTATTTTGTACATCCACCGGAGTTGTCCTTGGCTTATTAACACTTAACAGAAATAAAAAAAATGATTTCAAAAGTAGTGTCGAAAATGATGCAACAGAATCTGCAATCATTAGAACAAAGTTAGATAATATTGGTAAATCAATTGATTCAATTAGGATAGATTTTAAAGCAAGTGATCAACGTTGGACTGCATTATCAGAAAGAGTAATTCGAAATGAAGAAAGTGTCAAACAAGCTCATAAACGAATTGATAAAATCGAAAACAAAGGGGAGTTTTGAAATGGATAAAATAAAACAATATGTAGCAATGATTGGCGGTGTCCTAGGGGCACTGCTTTTATTTTTTCAGGCATTAGGGTTTGAAATATCGTGGTTTAATGAAAATACAATAGCTGCCTTTCTGAATGTTTTATTGGCTATAGTTCCGTTAGCATTTGCTTTATATGGAATTTATAAAAACCAATATTTACTTACAAGAAAAGCTTTAAATCAAGAAAAGGCTTTAGAAAAACAAGGATTAAAATAAGCTGCCCATCGGGTAGCTTTTTATTTCAAATTAAAAGGAGACGATGGAAATGAACTTTATTAAACTTCCTCAATTAGTCGATAGGAGAGGCAAATTAAAATCAA
>NZ_JBYSYV010000051.1:0-11424 GCF_058783805.1 Peribacillus sp. FW305-BF15
GAAAAAATTCAAAGGGAATCTCAAAAAGGGGTTCGGAATTTTTTAATTCCGAACCCCTTTTGTCTACAAACTGAGCACCTTAAACAGGTGCTTTTTTATGTTCATACTTAATAAACGCTCCTTTTAAAAGGAGTGCCTTCTTGTTATGCAATTTCAGAGTGATAATTATCAAATAATTTTCTAAAATCTACATACTAAAGCCATCTAAACCTTGTTGGGTCAAAGTAATAGAAACAATTGCCCAATTTTGAAGCTTTTTCGAAGTGGACAAGCAATAAGGTTTTCCTTGTCCTCGGGTTTGTCCTCTTTGTCATTTTCATTATTCCAAAACAGTTGGAGTTAACCGCAGAAAAAAACTCACCCCCGAAACTTGTGTCTGGAGGTGAATTTTAAGGATTTAGAAAATATATTTGAAACTATTTGGAATTTCGGTATTGAAATCTAAAACTTAGTCTACTGTGAAATTATTTTTTATAGGTTCAATTATTAAGGGACTGAATTGTTCCTTTCTATTTTTGTATTGTTCGATTATCTTTTCATTATTTAGTTCAATTTCCCGGATCCCTTCCATAATATCGAGAGCTAGTGTATCGGAATCGGTTGAAACGACTAAATTCTCCAGCCCAAGTGACTGAAACAAATCAAATACTTTAAATCTGTATCCGAGGGCGATACAGGGGACATTTCCTGCTAAGGAAAGGATATTAGCGTGAAGTTTAAAGTTAATGCTCAAACTGCAGACAGAGAGTTTTTCAATAAGCTCTTCCTCTGAGTATAGTGATGGATCATAAGTCACATTCAACGGGTCATTCAATTTATCGTAAAGTCGTTTGGAGGCCTCCCGGTCACTGCCCCAGACAACGTACAATAAAATTTTATAACCTGACTTTATTAATTTTTTGGATACTTGAAGAAGCGCATTTTCAATAGCAGCTTCATCCTGGCCGTACAATCGGTTGAATGTTGTACCCCAGTTTATTGCTGCTATTTTTTCCTTTTTCCTAATCACTGCGGGCGGGTTAAGCAAGATCCCGGGATCTCCAATCAGTTTAATTTTGTCACTGTTGATTCCAAATGTCTCTAGAACCTTCTTGGTAATGGGCCCCCTTACACCAACAAATGCTGCTTTTTCAAGGGTCTCACGAAACAAGATTATATCTTTTTCTGTAAAAGTCTTTTCTAATGATAGTGTTTGTCCTGAGTTTATAATATCCAGCTGTTCTTTAGTTATCCAGTCAAGGCCGCTACCCCATATAAAAACGTCTTTTCCAAGGTCTATTGCCTGTTTTAGTGCTGCCATATAACCGGGGAGTAATAGGGAACCGCCACCTAAGATAACTGTGTCATATTCTTCCGTATGATTGATATCCACGCCAGGCAGGGAAGGAACAATCTCAATCTTGGTAGAGTAATTATAGTGCTTGTTTAACTCTTTAAACACGTTCCATAATAACTCGTCCCCCAAGTTGCCAAAACCAATCCAGCCAATATATAATACTTTCTTCAATACACTCATCCCTTAATTAGAGTTTTATAACACTCGAGCAGATTGGCTACACTGAATTTAATATTAAACTTTTTTAACATCCATTCACGCGAAGCCGACCCTGCCTTTAATAGACGGTCAGGTGGAGATAGTGAAGACCGAATGTCATTTGCCATTGTAAAGCGGCTGCAGGGTTTAAGAGAGTCATGGTCCCCAAAATAACAATGCCAAGCATCTTCAAAATTATGTTCTTCCACTAGACCGAAATATCCATGGCTTCCAGCCGCGATAACAGATTTGCCGCAGGCCATAGCCTCCAGGGCGACCCTGCCCGTTCCAACCACACAGTCAGCCAATGAGTAATAATGCTGTAAATCAAGTCTTTCACCCACTAAATTGATGAAGTTATCTGTTGATGAGCGATGTATTGTATCCGTTATGTCTTTGATTTCTTTAAATCGAGGGCCGTCACCAACAACTACAACATATAAATTGGGAATGTCCGAAAGCTTTAAGTCTTTACAGGCTCTCAAAAAAATCATGCAGATGTTTGCCTTTGTCCATGCTATTCGGCTGCTGTATAAAAGAACAAATGAATCCTTTGGGATTCCAAGCTGGACTTTCAGATCGGAGGAGTCTGATGGGGAATATCGAGTGGTATCTATTCCGTTAGGGATGACTATCGTCGGTTGATCTGTAAGCTTCTGTATGAATTGCTGGATTGGCGGGCTTACACAGATGATTTTATTTGCCAGGGGCAGTACCCGCAATAGTTCGGATTTTGGATAATAAGTTCCATGCACTGTAAATATTGAAGGAATACCAAGCTCTTTTGCTGCTTGGAAGGTTAAGAAAGCTGAAGGGGTTTGATGGCTATGAATAAGTGTTATTTTTTCAGTCATGATAATTTGTTTGATTTCTTTACATAACTTCTCCTGTAAATCCGCTGGAATTGGAAGAGAGTAGGGGAATGGGACTTGGTAAATGGGACATTGTAATCGACTGAAGGATTGTAATAATGAACCACCCCTGCTTATGATGACAATCCCTATGCCTTTATTTATCATTTCCTCAGCCAGACTTAAAACATGTGTCTCGGTTCCGCCCACATCAATTCCATCAAGTGTCATAAGAACACGCATGGTAGATTCACTCATATCTCTTTACTGCCTTCCCCAAAAAATTCGCGGGAACGCTGCATAGGATGGAGACGATAATAATAGAGTGCTTCTTTTAAATTTTCGATCTGGTAATTGGAGTTCAGACATTTTGCAATAAATTCATAGTCTTCAGCACCCTTTATCCTTCTGGTAGGGCCACCTAACTCATCAAAAATCACACCTCGGAATAAAATCGTTCCATGACAAATACAATGCCCTCCATTCCAATACACTTCCTTTATATCCTGACCATACTTAAGCCAGTGTACATTATTCTGGTTTTCAAATTCACCATCTGCAAAGACTTTATAGTTTGTCCCAATCAACACATGGTCTGGATTTGTTTTTAAGAAGTTCACTTGTTTTTCAAACCGGTTTGGATGAGATAGGTCATCAGCATCCTGTACAGCAATATACTCACCAGAAGATAAATAATAACCAGTATTCAATGCCCCTGAAAAACCAACATTCCTGGGCAGGTCCACCACTACAACTGGGAATGAAGGATTGTTTTTTTTGATCCAGTTATCAATCATTTCAGCAGTGTGATCAGTAGAATAATCATTTACTATAATAAGTTCTATATTCTTATAAGTTTGGTTAAGTATACTATTTAAACAGTCATCAACATATGGGGCTACATTATGACAAGTCATGACCACACTTACTAACCCGGGAAATCTTTCGTATAACATTTTTCATCACCTCGGACATACTATATGTGAAATTGGTATCAAAGGTGAAACTTATCAAGCAAAATAATTAAATTGGTAGTTCTACCTTTCTTCAAAATATTCTATTTAGTTGTGTCAATAACTTGTCTACTGCATATCCTTTAGAGTGCAAGAAAAGTTTAAGAATATGGAAAGGATGAAAAGCGTGCTATATACAGATTTAATCTTAGGGCATTTTCGGTCATTAAAAGAGTCCCTTAAAGGTTTGGTCAATAGAAATATTATCATCACAACACATTTCTCGGGAGTAACAGGACAATTGATTAAAGTAAAGGATGACTATGCCGTATTGCGGGAAACGGGCAATAGCTTAGTATACATCCCGATTAGAAGTATAGAACTGGTAACACTGGTTGAGGAGGAAGAAATATAATGTATGAAGTGCTGAACAATCTAATCACTCACAATATACAAGTGGCGACAGACACTACTTTAGTGGAAGGTCTATTGGTGAAGAGCCAATCTGGTTTGATTGAAATCGTTGAATCGATAACAGGGTATGAAAATCAAACAAGGCTTGTCATTATACCGATAGTTTCCATTAATTTTGTGAGAGTTGAAGCTTAGAATAAAAGATATGCCTTCTATAAGCTTTCCTACTTTCCCAATAAACCTCAATGTGTATATAAGATAAAAACCTGGTCTTAACCTTACTAGTGGTGGGTTTCATATAAGATTCACCTTGCATTTTTCAGATGAAACCGAAGGGGAATTTGATTGTGAAAAGGAAGGTGATGAAGGACTGGGAATGTGTCACTGACATTTTCTCATTTTTTTGTATATCGCCATTGTTGATTTGGCGATCCAGACGAGGGGGAGTGTGGACTGTTTGCAGCTGCACTCCGTTTTCCATTACTTCCTTTTAAATTATCAATTGAATGTGCGGCATGAGGTAATCATCGATTGAACCCGTAATATAGGGGTCTGTAAGGTGGAGATTAGTGAAATGCTACCTTTCAGTTTTTGAATCAATCTTATTTCACCATGGAAGAGACCTTTCGTAAGTTCACTGAACTTTTGGGAGGTCTTTTCTTCGATATTTTTTGTTCAAACGTAATACTTTATGGACCTAATTTCTACATATCTAAAACAGCTGGAAAACAGGGAAAAGGAATATGGACGGTTCCCAGGAATTAATGATTTATTGATGAAGATAATCAGGGTCATGACTTTGTTTTTATTAAACCGCTGGCGAAGTCCAGGGACGCGATGGAGTATCGTAATAATCATTCAAGAATTTAAAGGAAAAAACCCATATAACACATAGATGTTTCGGCGTTCTCAGCAAGAGCGTTTGGGACATTTCTATACAACGATTAAATGTCCACCTTCCGATGTCTTCTACGTATAAATAATTATATCAGAATAATATTATAGGTTTTATCCTCTTATAAGGTTAAGAGGATTGCAACTGATGATTGTGTTATCAAAAAACAGGTGAATGATAATTATTTCTTCACGACGGAATGTAATTCATTTTGGTCAGGTTCCTAACTTTTCACGAACAATACCGGTTTTAAAAGGGGGCGAACGTGTAAATATTCGGAGTAGCATCATCATTCATGGCTGAAAAGGATATTGGGGGTCTACGTATCTACATATGATTTTCTTATAAACATATTTATATTTTTCGAGAGTTTCGACATTATATTGACAATAATATAGTTACTCATTACAATTGAAAATAATTCTCAATATGGTACAGGGGGCACCAATGGTTATGTCAAAACGAAGAAACAGCAAAAAAGTGTTATTTATATCGGCAATCGTTTTAATTCTATCAACGCTTTTACTTGGATGTACAAATGAATCAAAAGAAAATTCAACTTCAAACAAAGACAGTAAAGACATGCTTACTTTGGCTTGGCCGAGGGATATAGGTGAAATGAATCCGCATGTCTATAATCCTTCTCAATTATTTGCTACATCAATGATATATGAACCTTTGGTCAGCTACCAAGATGGAGGTAAGCTGAAACCGCATTTAGCTGAATCTTGGGAAATTTCCAAGGATGGGAAGGAATATACGTTCCACCTCCGTCAAGATGTGAAATTTTCTGACGGTACGAGTTTTAATGCTGAAATTGTGAAAAAGAACTTTGATACTATATTGAAAAATGTTGATTTACATAGTTGGTTGGGCTTTATTACGAAAGTGGATCAAACGGAAGTAATTGACCAAAACACATTTAAACTAACATTAAAGGAGCCATATTATCCTACTATTCAAGAGTTAGCCGTTGTTCGTCCAGTCCGATTCTTAGGTGATGCTGGATTCCCTAAAGATGGTGACACTTCTAAAGGTGTTACAAAACCAGTCGGTACAGGCCCATGGGTTTTGGAAGAATATAAAGCAGATGAATATGCTATTTTCAAACGCAATGAAAATTATTGGGGTGAACTCCCTAAAGTTAAGAAAATCAAAGTCAAGGTCATTCCTGATGCGGAAACCCGTGTTCTTGCTTTTGAAAAAGGTGACCTGGACCTAATTTATGGTGAAGGTGCTATCAGTCTGGATGCTTTCAAACAATTAGAAACAACAGGTAACTATGAGACTAGTATTTCTGATCCGGTTGCGACAAGACAACTAGTTATGAATACGAAGAAAGAACAACTTTCAGATTTACGTGTTCGTCAAGCGTTACAATATGGATTTAATAAAAAAGCAATGGTTGACGGAGTTACTTCAGGTTTGGAAGAGAAGGCAGATTTCATTTTACCGACAAACTTCCCGTATACTTCAGACATTGATGTAACACCGATTGATTATAATGTCGAAAAAGCAAAAGCTTTATTAGATGAAGCGGGATGGAAGCTTCCAAAAGGAAAAAACGTTCGTGAGAAAGACGGAAAGCCGCTTGAAATCGAGTTAATGTACGACTCTGCAGAATCGATTCAAAAAGCAATGGCCGAAACATTACAATCTGAGTGGGCGGCACTAGGTGTTAAATTGAATATCGTTGGAGTTGAGCTTACGGTACAAATTGAAAGATTCAAAGCTAATGATTTTGAATTGAATTTCTTTAGTAACTATGGCGCTCCATATGATCCACATACTTTCGTAAATGTCGTTGGTTCAAAAGGATTTGGCTTTAACGAAGCCATTTCATCTTATCCGAACAGAGATGAGTTGTTAAAACAAATTGCAGATGTTCCTGGAACAACAGATGAAAAAGAACGTCAAGAACTTTACTCAACTATTTTGGGATCACTGCAAGACCAAGGAGCGATTGTGCCCATTTCTTATATTAAGAAAATAGCTGTTTACCAAAAAGATGTATCTAATTTTACATTCCCTGCTAACAGGGATGAACATCCATTCACAGGAATTAGCATCGAGAAGTAAGTTACAGGAGGGTTTTCATGGGCACGTATATCTTGAAACGAATTATGGCCATTATTCCCATCTTTCTCTTGGCCACTCTTCTTACGTTTGGAATGATTCACCTTTCACCAGTGGACCCAGCTGAGGCATATTTATCTGCAGCACATATCCAATCTACAGATGAGGTATTGGCTCAGAAAAGACATGAGTTTGGCTTAGATCAACCCCTCCATGTTCAATATGTAAATTCTATTATTAAGATATGCCAATTTGATTTTGGCATATCTTATCTTTCGAATAAACCTGTTTGGGAAGAGGTAACCTATCGAATGCCAGCGACCATTCAGTTAGCTTTAGGTAGCATCATATTAGCTATCCTGGTCAGTGTCCCTCTTGGATTTTTGGCAGGCATAAAGAAAAACAGTGGTATTGACCATTTTAGTCGCCTTCTCTCTTTTTTCGGGGCGTCCATCCCTTCTTTTTGGCTTGGTTATTTATTGATTTTTTTCTTTTCTGTTAAACTCGACCTATTTCCTGTCGAAGGAATCGGGACTTGGCAACATCTGGTTCTTCCTTCCGTTACTTTAGCTTTGCCATTAATAGCTTTGTATACTCGACTATTACGTGCTAGCGTTCTAGAAAATTTAGAGGAACCTTATGTCCTTTTTGCTCGCACAAGAGGGATTCATGAAAAAGTCATTATGGGAAAACATGTATTGAGAATAGCCATATCCCCCATGATTACTGGACTGGGGATGAATTTAGGAAAGCTGCTGACTGGAACCATTATCGTCGAAGCGGTCTTTTCCTGGCCAGGATTCGGTCGTTATTTCATTGAAGCTATTTTTAATCGGGATGTTCCTGTCATTCAATGCTATGTGCTTTTAGCTGCGGGACTATTCATTTTTAGCAACTTGATTGTTGACCTAATCCAAATGTGTATCGACCCACGCATCTCCAGAAAAGGAGGGCAACGTCAATGATAACAAGTCTTCGTATTATGATGAGAAGTCAGAAAGTGATTGTCCTTTGTTCAATAATATTAAGCTTCCTATTTATCATCACCATCTTGGCTCCTTGGATTGCACCTAATGATCCTATTGCTGTCAATTTAGCTAATAAACTACAGCCATCTTCCTTTGAGTATCCATTGGGAACGGATCATTTAGGAAGATGTACGTTATCACGCATCTTATATGGAGCTCGCATTTCGTTAGGATTTGCTACATTAATCTTTATTTCATCTTTAGGCATCGGTTTGATTGTCGGAACCATTGCTGGTTATAAAGGCGGATGGGTGGACCAGATGCTAATGAGACTGTGTGATGGTGTTATGGCATTTCCGAACCTTTTGCTCATTCTTGGACTTGTTGGTATATTGGGACCTGGCCTTAAACAGGTCATCATAGCATTGATGCTTGTACAATGGGTGTATTATGCGAGAATTTTCCGAGGAATGGTACTTAGTCTAAAAGAACAAAACTATATAGCGGCAGCTAAAATAAGCGGTTCTTCTCAATGGAAGATAATAAAGAAACATATTATTCCAAATGTTCTTCCACCGCTCGCTGTTATGGGTACATTAGAAATGGGTTGGGCCATCATGGATATATCGGCCATGTCGTTTCTAGGTTTGGGCGTGCAGCCTCCTACACCAGAATGGGGAGCAATGATTCATGAAGGGAAATCCTATATTCGGACGAATCCAGAATTAATGCTATATCCAGGTTTGATGATTATGCTTGTTGTCGTCACCTTCAATTTATTAGGCGAAGCGCTATCAGAACGTTTTGGAGTCAAACGTCGTTAATAAAAAGGAATGAGAAGATTGAGAACAGAACGGTCGAATGTATTAACAGTGAGCGATCTACATGTAAAAGTACAAACAAAGGAAGGTGCATCCACCCTCGTTCAGGACATTAATTTCGAACTGGAAAAAGGGAAGGTATTGGGCCTTGTTGGGGAAAGCGGAAGTGGCAAAACCGTTACGAGTATGTCCATTCTACAGCTTCTTGATCGGAAAACAACTACAATTGAGGGGAGCATTACCCTTCAAGGACGAGAATTAAATGGTTTGAACGATAAAGAAATTCGTGGAATTCGCGGCAAGGATATTGCCTTTATTATGCAAAATCCGATGAATTCATTTACGCCTGTTTTTACGATTGGCAATCAATTTGTCGAAACGATTAGGTCTCATACCGCATTGAATAAAAAACAAGCAAAAGAGCTTGCCATCGAAGCGATGCAAAATGTAAACCTGCCAAATCCCGCGAAACTATTAAAAAGCTATCCTTTTCAACTGAGTGGAGGTATGCTTCAACGCGTGATGATTGCGATGGCTGCATGTTTACAGCCATCCGTTATTATTGCTGATGAGCCGACGACTGCACTCGACGTACATAACCAATTACAGGTACTTCGCCACTTGGATAAAATCCGTTCTGAATATGGAACATCCATTTTACTCATTTCCCATGATCTTGGCGTCATTTCTGAAATGGCAGATGATGTAGTCGTTATGCAACATGGCAGAATTGTAGAAACAGCAAATGTGTATGAACTATTTGATAATCCGCAGCATGAATATACAAAGAAACTGCTAAATGCCCGCCTTAGCATTAAACATGAAGAGCCTATCACCCATATGTTGTGATATATGGACTGCATTTTTTTGAGGGGTGAATAAATGAGTTTATTACAAGTAAAAGCAGTAACTCATAGCTATAATGCTCATGCGTTTTTTAAATGGAAAGAGCCTTCTAAAAAAGTACTCACTGACATTTCCCTCTCCATTGACGAAGGAACATGTTTAGGGCTGCTTGGCACGAGTGGAGCTGGAAAAAGTACATTAGGAAAAGTGATCCTTGGCTTAGAACGTCCACAGCAAGGACAGGTTCTGTTTCAAGGGCATGATATCTATACTGCTGATAAGCTTACTCGACAAAAGATACGCCGAGATCTACAGGTCGTCTTTCAGGATTCATATTCAGCTGTCAATCCACGAATGACCGCCGAAAGTATTGTAGGCGAGCCATTAGAAAACTATGAAAAATTAACCGTAGCCGAACAAAAAAGAACGGTTATTGAGTTATTGGAAAGAGTGGGCCTAAGTGAAAAGGATTTAAAAAAATACCCACACCAATTTAGCGGTGGACAATTGCAAAGAATTAATATTGCTAGAGCAATTTCTCTTAAGCCACTGTTAATCGTCTTGGATGAATCCGTAAGCAGTCTGGATATGGTTAATCAAACACTGATTTTAGAATTATTAAGTGAGTTGAAAAAAGACTTCGGCTTATCTTATCTTTTTATTACACATGATATTAAAGCGGCTTATTCAATCTCTGATACTTTGGGTGTACTGGAAAAAGGGGAATTAATCGAGCATTACAATTCAAAAGATCAGTTTTTTTCGTCAGAACATCCTGTCGTTAAACAGATGAGAAGTTCTATACTCGCTGAGCATCCGCGTTTTCGTTCTCTTCCAATGAGGATTAACAAGTCCTAGTTTAGAATATATCTTTGCCGGTTTCCGTTTGAAAATCGAGGCCCTGGTTTATCTCATATTTGGGGAGTTGCAATAGCATACTTTATACTGGTTATTCGTTTTTTACGTTTTAGCGATGTGGGCGTTTCGTTATTATGACTAACGTTGAATATCCGGCCGCCATCAATGGGGAAGTTGGTTTCACAAGCTATCGAGCATTTCTCTGTAATGGGGAATGCTTTTTATTTTTGTCTTATAAATGTATAAACAATAATAATGTAATTAAATTCAATAATATTTTATTATGAAACAATAAAAAACATGTTAAATTCAAATTAACATTTAAATAAATGAGGTGATTTTCATGAAACGAAGTTCAACACTCTTCTTAAAGGTAGCTGTCATTTTTATCGGCATTCCGGTTCTTGCTTTGTGTCTATTTTTGTTGCCTCAGATAGCGAATGAAGCAAATGAAGCAGCAGAAAGAGGTTCAGATTTGGCTTATGTGGTATATGGCCTATTAATGGTTATGTATGTGTCGGCAATCCCATTTTACTTCGCTTTGTATCAATCGTTTAACCTATTAAGCTATATTGACAAGAACCAAGCTTTCTCGGAATTATCTGTAAGAGCTCTAAAGAAAATCAAAAAATGTGCCATCACAATCAGTGGCTTGTATGTGGTGGCCCTGCCATTCGTCTATATCATGGCGGAGGTAGATGACGCACCGGGTCTCGTACTAATCGGAATGGTCATGATTTTTGCCCCCATGGTGATTGCTGTCTTTGCGGCAGTCCTTCAAAGACTTTTACAAGACGCCATCGATATAAAATCAGAGAATGACTTAATAGTCTGAGGTGAATAACATGGCAATAATAATCAATATTGATGTGATGCTGGCTAAAAGGAAAATGAGCGTAACGGAACTTTCGGAAAGGGTTGGAATAACGATGGCTAACCTTTCTATATTGAAAAATGGAAAGGCAAAAGCGATTCGACTATCCACGTTAGAAGCGATTTGTAAGGCTTTGGACTGTCAGCCGGGAGATCTTTTGGAATACAAAAGTGAAGAGGGAACTCAAGGAGAATAAATCATTTAGGTAGGCTGCTGCGGCAGCTTTTTTGTATGAAAACACATTAGTGAAAGAGACCATACTAAAATAAGCCCACCATATTCTAATTTTTTGAAGGACTTAAATGTACTATGTCGTTATTTTGATTGGTTATGC
>NZ_JBYSYV010000052.1:0-11012 GCF_058783805.1 Peribacillus sp. FW305-BF15
GAGTCCGATAGAATACCGAACTCAGGTCTTAGAAGCTGCTTAAATTATATGTCTAACTTTATTGGGTCAGATCAACTCGATGAAAACCGGGTTTTCTACAGTTTTTTTATGGCTTTTTTGAACGTTGATTTCCGCTCCAGGCACTCGCTTTTCCCGCAGGAGTCTCGTTCCTTACACTCCAATCACATATAGATATAACTTATTCCTACATTTTTTTGTATTATATAGAAGTATTTAACTGGGTGATAAGGATGCTTTTTAAACATGATTCTATTCAGCAAGATAAACTCGAAGTAATTACTTAAATCAATTGGTTCCAGTGAATCATTTAACTCGTAAACATGATGTGCCATTGACATCTATTTCATTTATAATTTGGTGTAAGATATGTATGAGGTTGGACGTCCCTTTTTATCCGATTCAAGAGCGTCAACTCCGTTCTCCTCCAATTGCTTTAGCCACCTGAAAACAGACGCTCTGAACCCTGCAGCGCGTCTGTTAGCTTGGAATGATTATCCTCACGGTCATTGCCACTACCATAAAGAACCAGATGAAAAAAATCCAGCGTATGTATAGTGATTAAAAGATCAATCACAAAAAACCCCCTTCTAAAAGGAGGTCCCTAAACGGTCATACTCAAAAGAACTCGTGATATAATGCCTGAATTGCCGTCTCTTCGTTGTGCCCTTTCACACCGAACATCATGCTTACCTCCGAAGAGCCTTGATTGATCATCTCAATATTCACCTTTGCTTCAGCCAAGGCTTTTGACGCTCTTGCCGTTGTACCGACATTATGGCGCATTCCTTCCCCTACAACCATGATCAAGGCAAGATCATGTTCCACATTCACTTCATCGGCATGAAGCTCTTTCTTGATTCGGGAAATGATTTTCTTTTCGGCATCCCCTTTCATCTGGTCCTGCCTTAGAATAAGCGTCACATCATCGATGCCTGATGGAATATGCTCATATGAAACTCCATAATCCTCGAGGATGTGCAGCAGTTTCCGGCCAAAACCAACTTCCCGGTTCATCAAATATTTACTAATGTAAATACTGCAAAATCCTTTATCACTTGCAATCCCAATAACAGGCCCGTTCGTATTATCCCGTGTATTCACAATGCGGGTCCCTTGTGCCGCCGGATTGTTCGTATTTTGGATATGGACAGGTATTCCCGCCCGGAATGCAGGAATCAGCGCCTCATCATGAAATACCGAGAAACCTGCATAAGAAAGCTCACGCATCTCACGATAGGTTAGTTCCCGGATTCCCTTCGGATTGGAAACCACATTTGGATTCACCGCATAAACGGCATCCACGTCCGTAAAGTTCTCATACAAATCAGCTTTGACCCCATTAGCAAGAATCGAACCCGTAATATCGGAACCGCTTCTTGAGAAGGTTAACACATCACCATCTAACGTATATCCGAAGAATCCTGGGAATACAACGATTCCCGGCTCATCACGCAGAGCATATAACCGATCATAAGACTCTGGCAGCACCCTGGTAAATCCACCTTCATCCGTTACAATCAAGCCTGCCTTCTTCGGATTGATATACTGTGCCTCCACTCCAAGGCTTTGGAAATAACCTGCGACCAGCTTCGCATTATTATCCTCTCCACCTGCCTTCAAGGCATCCAGATAGCGCTTTGGGTTAGTTTGATCTGCATGCAGCAGCGCCATTAAATTTTCATGAATCCCTGTGATGACACTCTCGGATATATCCAACTCTTCAGCAATGCTCGCATAGCGGGATACAACATCTTCTATCAAATGCTCTCCGTTATCCCCGCGCAGCTGCTGTTCCGCAGCTTCAATCAATAAATCCGTCACCTTTATATCATCGGAATTGCGTTTTCCTGGAGCGGAAACGACCACAATCTTCCTCTCTGGATCAGAAACAACAATTTCGAATACCTTCCTCAACTGATCACCTGACGCAAGTGAACTTCCACCAAACTTTGCAACTTTCATCTCGACATCCCCTATTTTCGTAAATATTCTGTCAAAATTAACTCTCCCTATTATTACGCTTTTTCTCGAAACAATCAAGTGGAAATTCCATTATAGGAGGACATTTGTACTTTTAAAAAGGACAGAATAACAGAACCACTGATCGAAATTAGCTATAAACTAAAAAAAGACAACGGGCATATGCCCATTGTCCCTCCTATTCTTTAGCGATTATCCACGGTTTCCGGGTATAAGTCATGATTCATCAAGCGGTAATTCGCCATTTCCTCATACTTCGTACCTGGTTTCCCATAATTCGTGTAAGGGTCTATGGAAATTCCGCCCCTAGGTGTAAACTTGCCCCAGACTTCAATATATTTAGGGTCCATCAATTCGATTAAATCATTCATGATGATGTTCATGCAGTCTTCATGGAAATCACCATGATTGCGGAAGCTGAATAAGTAGAGTTTCAAAGACTTACTTTCCACCATTTTCACACTGGGAATATAGCTGATGTAAATGGTAGCAAAGTCCGGCTGGCCCGTGATTGGACATAAACTAGTGAATTCCGGGCAATTGAATTTGACGAAATAGTCCCGGTTCGGATGCTTGTTATCGAATGACTCAAGGATTTCAGGAGCATAGTCGAATGTATATTTTGTTCCTTGATTCCCAAGCAGTGTGATATCTTTTTTTAATTCTTCTTCTTTTCTTCCAGACATGAAAAGTCCTCCTAATCCCACATTTCAGGGAGATTCATAAAATGGGCCTCTATATAACAAAAACCATATCTCCTCAAAGATATGGTTGATTCGCGAAAAATATCAAAGCCATAGTTTTTTTAAGAGGGTGATGCTATGAACCTCTCCCGTTTATCGGGAAATATTTTAAAATTGTCATTGTAAATATAGAAAAAAATATCTAATCTGTCAATCATACATTTTAAATTTGGTTTGATTCCTAAGGGCATTCAGCTTAAAATGTAGAAGAAGTTTATCCTACATGAAGGAAGAGATTAAGTCAATGTGGATTTTTGCAGCACTCATCACGAGTTTATGTTTCGGAATCAATAACAGCATTTTTAAATGGAGCAGCGGAAAAGGGTATTCCAAGATACATATCCAATTTTTCTTTTATTTTTCAGCTTTTATTTTGTCCATTGTTTATGGAGTATTAATGGATGGTTTGCAGCTGAACTGGCTGTCCATCATGCTTGGTGCAGCAATTGGTGTACTGAACGCCAATGGTAACATCCAGATGGCAAGCGCCTTTGAAAAAGGTCCGGCAAGCTTGACATCTCCATTAATCGCAGCGAATGCCATATTCCCCATTCTCTGTGCAGCTTTAATTTTTCACGAACATATTTCTTCCTTGCAGTGGAGTGGAATCGCCTGCATGTTTATCGCTACATTAGTCATCCAATATACACCTAATGCAAAAGGTAATCATCAATATGTCCCATGGATGATGCACACATTACTCTCCATCTTATCTTTTGGTGTGCTCGGCATTCTTATGACGACATCAACACGTCTTCAATTAAACTCCCTTGATATCCTTGTATCAATGTATGGAGGCGGAATGCTTTATCTTCTTTCGGCTCTAGCCTTTAAAAAAGAAAAAATCAAGCTAAAGGAAGTCAAAATCGGTTCCTTAGTAGGCTTTTTAAGCATGATAGGCTATGGATGTTATTTCTTTGCGTTGAACACTGGCATCGCAAGCATCATTTTCCCTGTCGTCAGCCTGAACTGTTTGGTTGTCGTATTCGCTGGATGTTATATATTCAAGGAAAGACTAAAAAACTATCAAATTGCTGGTGTCCTTGCAGCATTAATCGGTATTATTTTAACTAAAATATGAATATAGTTCCTTTTAAAAAAACAACCTGGCTGTCATGTATACAAGCCAGGTCGTTTTTTAAAAAACCTGAAAATGGGGCATGTCAAAAAAAAAGTGTTGACACTTCACTTAAAATATCAGATAATTTTGAATATTAATTCTCACGATTTTAGCTTTTGAAATGTTTGATTATCCTTCTGCTACGGGTATAAAAGAAATAGGTACAACCACCTCATTTAATTCTGAATTAGGAAAGGAAAGATGCATAATGGTAAAAGTTACAGTAACAGTTGATTTCCAAGGAAAATCTTATCAAACTAACGTCCTTGCTAAACCGGGTACTGATCATGAAGTAATTTTACAACAAGCCCTTCATCAAGTTGAAAAACAATGGAAAGCATAAAAAAGCAGGCATCGCAATAGATACCTGCTTTTTTATTCCCTTAAATACTATCCCAAATACTTTTCATATGCACGATTAACGACCCTCTTGCAATCCCCTCCTACTTAATAACACTTTTAATTGTTTTTTTCAAAAGGCACTAAAATCAAGATGCCAGTTTGTGTACCAGAATTTTTATAATGAAAAAATATCTTTGAAATGGAATTATATTAAAAGCCTTATAAAAAAGAAGGTATTTTTAAGGCGCGTCTCAGCTGTAGACAATTTAACCGTTAATTTCCACTCCAGGCACTCGCTTTCCGCGGGCGGTCCGGGAGCCTCCCCGGTGCCTTTGCGCCCGCGGTGTCTCCCTTGGACTCGCTTTTCCCGCAGGAGTCTCGCACACCCGCTCCAATCAACTATGTTTTAACCCTTTTGTTTACAAACTCAAAGACGGTCTTTTAAGGACCGTCTTTTTAATGTTCTATTAAACTAAATTTCTTATTAATGGCATGGAACGTTCTTGGAGGCTATCGGAAAACAGACTATAAGAAATGAGCTTCTTCTTGTACTGTTTAACTACATCCACGCGGTCGCTGTAAATATATACAAATAACCTAACATCCTTTTTGCCTCTTTTAGTATCAATGACCAATGGAGTCCCACTATTATCTGGATGTAAAAACAATTCCACATTCCCCGGGAATATATGATTTTTCTTCAAAAATCTAGCGCTACTAAAATAATTAATAACTTGAATTTTTTCTTCACCTTCCAAACGTTTTCCGTCAAAGGTTACGATCGCATTCCCGCCACTAATTTCTGAATGTATTTTAAATTTACTGATAATCCAATTAACTGCATCTGTTGGAAGACAGGAAACCAATATTTTTAACAAACTTAAGATGATTGTCACAATCAAAACCGGCAATGTCAATTCATCATCTCCGCTACATTTATTAATTAATTCTTATATAACTTATTATATCAAAAGTGGCTGATCGTTTTCTTAGTTGATGTGTCCGTTCTATCAACGTTTTACCCCAGTAACACATTCCACTTAAACACACGGGAATGCTTCAAAAGTGAAAATCCCCATTTATAAATATAATGTTGTGAAATGGTTATACTAAACAAATGGATTCAGCCACATCCTTGTTAACCAAACTTCCATGAATGAAATGGATAGGCCGGTATAAGAATTAACATACAAAAAAAGCTGGACGTCATCAAGACGCCCAGCTTTTCCAGAATCGATTATTGGTATCCCCAAATCATTGTTAGCATTGTACCGAAAATTGTAACCAATGCAACGAACAATCCGTAATAAACGTTTGTGTAAATCGATGCTTTATCTTCAGACTCTCCTGCATGCATGAACATAACAAATTGAAGTGCTGCTTGCATGAAAGCTGTAACAAGTAGGATGATCACAGCCATTTTAAGTGAGAGATCAAACACAATAACTGATAATGCGACCAAAGTCAGAACTAGCGAAAAAGCAAATCCCATAACTTGGCCCCGTGGGAATAATTCTTTCATATTACATCATTCCTTTCAGGTAGACGAAACTGAAGATGAAAATCCAGACAACGTCCAAGAAATGCCAGTAAAGTGAAAAGATGAAAGCCTTGTTTGTTGTCTGTGGAGTCATACCGCGTTTTTTAATCTGCATGGTGATGAAGGTTCCCCAGAATAAACCAAGTGTAACGTGAGCTCCATGCGTACCTAGTAGTGTGAACAAACTAGATAAGAAAGCACTTGTTTGAATCGTTGCTCCTTCATGTACATACTCCACGAATTCATAAATTTCGACTCCTAAAAAGCCTAAACCAAGAATAAGGGTGATAATGAAGAAACCGATCGTCGCTTTCTGCCTGCCAAGTCTCATCGCATTGATTCCAAGACCTATGGTAAAACTACTAGTTAAAAGAAAGATTGTTTGAAACATTAGTGTTGGGACTTTAAAAAGATGTTCCCCTGTTGGACCATTTCCAGTACCACCAACTAAGACAAAATAAGTGGCGAACAGTGTAGCGAAAAGAGCTATTTCTGCTCCTAGGAAAATCCAGAATCCAAAAATCTTTAAGCGATTTTCTTCCGTGCTATATTCAAGTGGCAGCGAGTTATCTATTTTCATTACTTAGCACCTCGCAATTTATTTTCAGTTTCTTCGATCTCTTCAACAGAGATATAACGTCCGTGATCTTTTTCGAATGAACGGTGAATCATACAAGCAAAGATACCGATCGTTGCAATGATTGCAATGATCCACATGCTGAATACCAATGCAAAGCCCCAAACGAAGAAGATACAGCTCATGATAAACGGCACGCCACTGTTATTTGGCATATGAATCTTTTCTACCTTACCGCCAAATAATTTAAAGCCTTTTTTCTTTGCATCCCAGAATGCTTCTGTTGAAGCAACTGTTGGCACAATTGCAAAGTTATATTCAGGGATTGGTGTATGTGTAGCCCACTCTAGAGAACGTGCATCCCATGGATCGTTTGAGATATTTCTTGATGCATAACGAGTACTCCAATAGATATTGTACACAATAAGTGCAAAACCTATTGCTAAACCAATCGCTCCAACGAAAGAGAGCATATTCAATGGACCATATCCTGTTGATTCAGAGTACGTATACATACGACGTGCCTGCCCATCTAAACCAGTGATGAACATCGGGAAGAATGTTACATTAAAGCCGACTATAATGAACCAGAACGACCATTTTCCAATTTTTTCGCTCAACATGAAACCGAACATTTTTGGCCACCAGTACGTGAAACCGGCAAGTACGGCAAATACAGTACCAGGGATTAAAACGTAATGGAAGTGAGCTACTAAGAACATTGTATTATGGTATTGGTAGTCAGCACTTGCCATGGCAAGCATAACCCCTGTTACCCCACCGAGCGTGAAAATCGGAATGAAAGCTAAAGAGTATAGCATTGGAACGGTAAACACGATTTTACCTTTCCAAAGTGTGAACAACCAGTTGAAGATCTTAACACCAGTCGGCACGGCAATTGCCATCGTGGTAATCGAGAAAATTCCGTTAACCATTGCACCGTGGCCCATTGTATAGAAATGGTGAGCCCATACAATGAAAGATAGTGTAGAAATAGCTACCATGGAGATAACCATCGAATTATACCCGTACAGGTTACGACGTGCAAATGTCGAAATGATTTCACTGTAAATACCGAAAGCTGGAAGAATAACTATATAAACTTCAGGATGTCCCCAAACCCAGAACAAGTTTGCCCAAAGCATATCGCTACCGCCATTGGCCATCGTAAAGAATTGAGTTCCGAATAGACGATCCATTGTCATCAACGCAAGTGCCACTGTCAATACAGGGAAAGCGAAAACGATAATGAAGTTTGTAATCAAGATAGACCATGTGAACATTGGCATTTTCATTAAGTTCAGGCCAGGTGCTCTCATTTTCAAGATGGTTACGATAAAGTTGATACCAGTCATTAATGTACCAATACCTGCGATTTGAAGTGAGATCGCGTAATAGTTCGAACCGACTGATTCACTGAAATCGTTACTTGCCAGCGGGAAGTAAGATGTCCAACCTGCATCAGGAGAACCACCGACTACGAAAGAAATGTTAAATAGCATTGCCCCCATGAAGAATAACCAGAAGCTTACTGCGTTCAGACGTGGGAATGCTACGTCACGCGCTCCAATTTGTAATGGTGTAACAATGTTCATTAACCCAATGATAAATGGCATAGCCATGAACAGGATCATGACGACCCCGTGTGTTGTAAATACCTCATTATAATGCTGTCCATCCAAAAGACCGTTATCTGGAATAGCCGTTTGAGCACGCATCATAAGAGCATCGACGCCACCGCGGAAAAGCATAAGCAGTGCTGCCAAGATGTACATGATACCAATACGTTTATGGTCAACCGTTGTTAACCATTCACGCCATAAGTAACCCCATTTTTTAAAATAGGTAATTCCGGCAACAACCGCAATCATGGTTAAACCAATGGCAACCATGGATGCATAAATCGCAGGACTTGGATGAGGTACGGCAAATCGATCAAAGTAATCCATACTTTTGTGACTCCTTTCAGGAAAATATTCCTTATCTTGTAAACCTAGTTGTTTTATCGAACGAAATTAATTCTTAGTGATTCATGTTGCTGTGTTCTGAATGTTCCTCGTGTGAATCCTTGGAATCATGTTCTTCAGTATCAGAAGATCCGTGGTCATGACCAGCATTTTCCCCTTCAGGAGCTGGTGAAAACTCTAAGTGAGTTCCAGTGTATGTGGATTGTCCCACATGACCAGGTTTTAATAATTCATTGAATTTTTCCTCAGTAATCGGTTTAGCAGTAGCTTTAATTTCATCTACCCACTTATCGTAATCTTTTGCTGACAATGCATTAACGTTGAACGTTTGCTGAGCAAAACCTGAACCACTGAAGTTTGAATTTCGACCCATATACTCACCTGGTACATCAGCTGCTAAGTGCAACGTATTAACCATGTCCGACATCGCGTATTTTTGTCCTCCAAGTTGCGGAATCCAGAAACTTGAGATTGGACCGAATGAGTAAAGTTTAAATTCGATTGGTCGGTTAGTCGGTATAAACAGATAGTTGACCGTTTCGATATCTTCTTCCGGATAACTAAAATGCCACTTCCAGTTGGAAGATGAAGCGTAAATAACTAGAGGTTCTTGATCTCCGTATCCTTTAGGTGTTGCCTCAACTTCATTTGTTGTTTTAACAGTAACAACGGATAGGAAAGCGACGATTATAATTGGGATCGCAACCCAAATTATTTCAAGAACCTTACTTCCTTCAATATGAGGCGGTTCATAATCATCACGTTGTTTGGAAGCACGATATTTCATTATCATGAAGATATACAGTACCATAACGACAAGGACGACAAAGGCCATTGTCCATATCGAAATCATAATAACATCTGCTTGTGTTGCAGCTACTGGCCCTTTAGGGTCCAAGACCATTAATGGGTTATCGCAACCGGTTAGCACAGTGGCAATAGTAAAAAGTATAGTTAATAGAGCCCATTTTATTTTCATAGTACTACCCCTTTCTTACATAATAAAATTCCAATTGGTAATTATTCGGACAAAGTGTTACCATGTTCACAAACCCCGACATACCAATATTAATCCCAAGTCTAAAAAAAGACAATACAAAGTGACATCTGTCACATAAAGTTCAATAAAGAGCAGTAAGAAGATGGTAAATGAACGGAAATGTTCGAAAATCTTCAGCAAATGAAATATAATAATTGTTTAATAACATACCTATGGAATTCACTTATCATTACAGGATTGCATATATTACCGGTCCACTATCCATTTATTATTACTCTAATATAATGAAATGAAAATTTCACATTATATTCTCCGTGTTTATTGCCTCAACCTCCCTCAAGAATATGAATGATATTACCTATCCTGTCAAGTAGGTATTTATCGTTGGAAAACATGATTTAAAACGGATTTTTTACACTCGGCCAGGGAAGTTGGTAAATGGTAGCCGCATTGGATATGATGTTGAATCCATGCTTCCAAACTCTATTGATCCAACACTGGTCAATATTATATGTATATAAGGAAACAACGAGTGGGTAAATTGGGCTCTTTCTCCTTGCAATAATTATTGCCCTTTCAGTATTCCTAACGAGCCGTTTACCAGTAGTCATATGTGAAATAATTCAGGGGTCGGCCAAACTTGTTGCAACTAGTGATGTTTATCGGTCAGCAGGACAGGTCTGAATTACAGAAAAGGACATTTGGTTGTTCAATAAACTCCGCCTTTGTAACCCACACTTCCTCATTGAATGAAACTTCAAGTAAAAGTGCAAAAAAAACCACAAAAAAAGGACTTTTAAAAAATGTCCTTTTCTCGTGGATATAGTTCAAAGTTTAAAGTTAGAACTTCCTGCGTTCGGGCAGTTCGGTTTGGATATCCGAGCACATCGTGTGTATTCCATTAAATGAAAGGGTTGGTCATATTTTTGATACATAACGAGTGCAGTATATTGTATTGAATTAAAAAGTAGCCAACTGATAATTAATCCAAGTCCTCCACATAATGAAAGCGCATTCAATCATTCGGATCACTTTGACTCAAATTCTTTAGACAGGCGTTCATCCATGTTAGTAAATCTGATGATAGAATGCTCATTATGCTATATTCCTCGTTTTAGTTACTGAATTCTGTACTTCTTTTTGTTTGAGTGTTAGCCTTTGACTTCATTTTTATGATTTTAGTCGTTTCCGGTACAATTCTTTCACCTTTATGTGTTTTCATTACCATTTCTTCTGTCAGGACAAAAAATATACCAACTAGAAAAATTGCAGCTGCGCTTAGTGTGATGGCGATTCCAACGGAGGTAAATATATAATCTTTATTGTAATCGCTTACAATGAAACTTAAAGCAAAAATAATAATTCCGATTACACAACCTGTGCCCGATACCCATTTCACTGCATCTAACATCTTCTGATTAGCTTCCATAATTTCATCCCCTTTCTTTCTATTTTATGACATTTCACAAATTTGTCAAATCTTTTCTATATTTTAACATATTCACAATGGAAACCTTGACAAGTAGAACACGCTACTATTAGCTTTTAGGTATTAAAGACTATATGAAGAATTTAAAAAACAGTGCAAATGCACTATCTATTTTCCCGATATTAACCTTGTGTTTACTATTAAAAACTTCTAAATAAAAGGCCCCTGATGAATTGAACTATATCCCGAATAATGGACACAGTAAAAAAAGTCCCTTATTCGGGGTTTTCTAT
>NZ_JBYSYV010000053.1:0-10861 GCF_058783805.1 Peribacillus sp. FW305-BF15
ATTAATTCAAACAAAGACATTGACTAATCGTAAGAAAGGCATGAGCCCAGTAGATTACCGGGTTCATGCCCTCAAGGTTGCCTAATTAAATAAAGTGTCTAACTTTTTGGGTTCACTTCAATAACTGGGTAGTCTTTTATTATTTTTGAAAGGTTATTATTCCACTAACGGGTGCGTTAGCTGAAGATCGGAGCTGTCTTTAGGGCAGCTCTTTTCTTATGGCACTAACGGGGCAGCATTCCTGTTAGAAGGATGTTCGAGGTCTTGAAAGAAAAAGAGCCCTCTTGTATGATGCATGAGTGTCAACGACCATTGACCCAGCATCAAACAAGGAGGACTTCTCTATGCAGTTTAAATGGAATGAAAAAATTAATCAAGTTACTGAAAATACACTCGTTGTTGGTATGGATATTGCCAAGCATGTTCATTACGCTTGTTTTGTTGATGAACGAGGGCGAGTGATAGAAAAAGCCTTCGCAGTACATCAATCAAAAGAGGGCTTTGAACACCTGTATGAAAAGATTCGTCAAATAATGAAGGAAGCTAAGAAAACAGAAGTAATTGTTGGAATTGAGCCAACAGGCCACTACTGGATGAACTTAGCTAATTTCTTAGATCATTACGGCATACCACTAGTCATGGTGAATCCAATGCATGTCAAACGATCGAAGGAACTGGACGATAATTTACCGACAAAGAACGATAAAAAAGATGCATTAGTCATCGCTCGTTTATTGAAAGATGGACGTTTTAGCTATCCACGTTTATTAAAAGAAGTAGAAGCAGAACTTCGTATCGGATCTACTCTTCGTTCAAAGTTAACGGAAGATTTAGCGAGTATTAAAAACCGAATCATTCGTTGGCTTGATCGTTATTTTCCCGAGTTTACTCAAGTCTTTCCGGCTTTCGGAAAGATGGCTCTAGCTACATTGGAAATGACTCCGTTGCCACAGGATATCGATGGAAAAAGTGCTGAGGAGCTTGTCTTTCTTTACCGTAAGGTAAAGGGAATGAGAGCCCCACAGCTACCAAAAGCAAAGCTACTCATTGAAGCAGCGACGAACTCAATTGGACTGACAGAAGGGACACAGATGGCCCGACATGAAATTGCCACACTCCTGCGTCAGTATCGCTTACTCGAAAACGAAATTGAATCTGTGAATAGTCAATTATCCGAAATGGCCCAAACAACTATGGAATATGAGCTGCTGGCTTCAGTTCCTGGATTAGGAGATGCAACCATTGTTGATTTGCTTTCAGAAGTTGGAAGCTTTTCACTTTATGAAAATCCACGCCAATTGATTAAACTAGCGGGATTAACATTACGTGAAAACTCATCTGGTCAACATAAGGGACAAAAACATATCTCCAAACGAGGAAGAAAGCGACTTAGATATATTCTTTTCAAAGTAATAGTACCACTCATTCGTCACAACGAGGGGTTTAAACAGCTTCATGAATATTACACAACACGCCAACAAAATCCCTTACGTGGAAAGCAATCGATGGTGGTACTCTGTGGTAAATTGTTGAAAGTATTGCATGGTATTTGTAAAAAGAAAGTCCATTTTAATGAGCAGAATATGATGAAGGATCTCTACTGCCTCTCAGAGGCAGCGTAAGCATTTCAAACTATCGATTTATAACAAGAAGGATGACACGGAGAAGCCAGCAACTTTACTAAACTAAGACCAAGAGTCCCTGGGGCAGCTTAGCAGGCCTCTGCCTTATGAATAGACCGAACGAAGGAATGTAAGCGCAAATGACGCTAAGAGACATGGGAGGGTACGTCATCATAAGTTTCGCAGAGATCTATTGTGCATCACATAGTGGAGAAAATAGCTAATGATTTCCATTAGTTTTAGCGAAGCGTACGCTCATTTTAGTAATAAAAACCAGAATTTCAATACTCTGTTTAATAGCAGAATGAAAAAATAATTTCACTAATACACCGAGTGGTGCAAACCGTTGATACATCAATGTTTATTGAGGGAGGATAGTTCATTAAGGGAAATGTTAAAAATTTCCCTAAAATAACATAAAAAGGTACAATTACTTTAAATAGTGAAAGATAGATGAGGGATTTGTTTTGAAAATTAGTCAAACTCGGAATTTCAACTTGGTTGCTAAATTAAATAAATATGTGCACGATTTACATTTAAATTTATATCCTAAATATTTCAAGGAATATAACAATGAAAATGTGAAGGAAGTCTTCAAAAGTTTTGTTAATAACGAAAGTTTCGTTTTCCTTTTGTTAGAAGATAACGAAGAAGCTCTCGGCTATGCTTGGATAGAGATAAGAGAATATCAAGAAAATGGTTTAAAAAAGGATATAAGTCTGTTTATGTACACCAGATTAGCATAGTGGATACAAAGAGGAATAAGGGTTATGGTTCAAGCCTTATGGAATGTATATATGACATTGCGAACGATCGAGGAATAGACTTAATAGAATTAGATTATTGGTTTGAGAACAGTGTTGCAAAGGACTTTTATAAAAAGCAAAATTTTATAAAGTATAGGGAGTTTGTATATAAACAGTTGTAGTTTCTTGTTTTAATTAAGGGGCAGTTCAATTGAACAAAAAATATTAATATTAAATAGTAATTATCATAAAAATTTAAATAAAGGTTGTGCATCACAGATGGACATTACCATAAAAAGAACAAGTTTAACTGAAGTAGATATGTTGTTAGCTATACAAAAAGAAGTTTTTGCAGAAGATTATGCCTTATATGAAGACCACGATTCAACCCCTGTAAATGAAACAGAAGCAAAATTGATCGAAAACATTGAGCGTTTTTTTCATTACACAATATTGTCTGACAATGCTATTATTGGAGCAATAGATATTCGCCCTTTGGATGAAAACCGATTAAGATTAAGTAAATTTTTCTTAAGAAATGAATTTCAAAATAAAGGACTAGGAAGTAAGATAATCAAGTTAATGGAGTCCGAATTTCCGTTGATAAAAGATTGGAGCTTATATACTCCTTATTTAAACAAAAGAAATCACCATTTTTATGAAAAGCTAGGTTATATAAAAATATGTGAAGTACAAGTTACTGAAAAACTCCAGTTATTTAAATATGAAAAAAAGTTATAAGATTATTTATTTTTTTCTTCTCTATAAGAGATATCTTTAAGTTAGTTATAGTGACGACTTATTCCGATTTCTCAAAAAAAGATTATGAAGATTTGTACTTAAACTAACGGTGCGTTAGTTCATTAACAGGGGTTGCTTCGGCAGCCCTTTTCTTATGGAGCTAAAGAACCAGATACCCAAATAAAAAATGCAAATTTGTTATATTTTGGTAAAATAGATTAGAGGGAAGGGTGGGGAATCATGAGAAAATATTTAGGGATTATTTCGTTTACTTTAATTATCTTGGTTATTTGTTTCTTTGCTGCGAATATAACACGAGTAATTGATCCTGGAGTAACAACTTTTCGTATATTAATGATATTTGGAATCATTATATCTTTCTCTTTTTCTTTTCTTAGTGAGAAAGGACTTTGGAGGAAATTTGCTTTAGGTCTTAGTATTTTCGTTGGTTTCGTTTACTTTATAGCCGTCGAATTAATGAGAATAGTATTCCAGGGTAATGGATTTTAAATTGTTTATTCAACAAACAAGTGCGTTAGCTGAAGATCGGAGCTGTCTTTAAGGCAGCTTTTTTCTTATGCTACTGACGGGGCGGGTTAGTTGAAAAAAGAACTATTTTGAACTACCTAGAAATAAAAAATATATAGAAAAAAGATAGGGAGGTGTTTGTATAGAAAAGGTACCTGTTAAAACGATTAAGAAGATAGAAGAGGACATTGAAAAAAATGATTTAGGAAAAGCAAGGGATGGACTAATAGGGTTAATTTCAACTTATCCTAATGAGTTAGAACTCCGTAAAAAGTTAGGGGACATCTAATTTGCATTAAAATATCCTTCAATCTCAGGTCGTTACTGGTATTTAGAAAAGAATAAGGCATCAGAGATGGAAAAAGCGTGTATTCTGTTCGAAAAAATCTTTGGGAAACGAACCCATTCTATTAGTACAACAGTGCTGTTTGATCTTTGTTCAACAATTGGGCCAGATAATAGAATAACACTTGGAAGTTAATTTGGATATTTTCGTGAATAAACCTTTTTGCTGCAACTTAAGTATAGATCTTCCCCTCCTCAACTCTTTCAATGGAATTCATATTTTCTTATTTTACTAAAGAAAACCCCAATTTATAAAAATGAATTTAAGTCTTTTTCACTAATTTTCGCAAAAATAATGATTTTTCAGAACATATAAAAGAGAAAGTAGGTAGAAAGTTCTGTAAAATTAACCCAATAGCAATCAGATAGAAAGGCAATTAATATTATTGTATGAATATTTTAAATTTTTGGAAAGGGATATTTTTTCGGGGAATTCTATTTAACTAAGAAAGTAGGGAAGATATGAAAATTCATTCATTCATTAAACGAACAGCAGCGATTACGCTGTCAGCTGGCCTGCTGCTATCATCAGCAAACACGCCTTTCATTCCTTATGCAAATGCAGCGAACATAAAGGCAGAAGACGTCTTGGCCTCGTTGACAAGTGAACAACGAAAAGCGTTAAATAAACTTGAAATGACAGATAATGTCGGATTGCAAGGATTTAAAATGGAAGAGTTAAAAAAGGATAAAGAAATCTCGGTCATCGTCCAGTTTAAATCAAAGCCGGGAAAAGTTGCAGTATTGGATGCGAATGTAAAAGGAAAGAAGCTTTCAAAAAAACAAGCGGATGATCAAGTAGAAAATGAACATGCTCAGTTTAACAAAGACATTCAATCGATTCTTCCATCTACTAATCTTAGAAGCAAGAAAACAGGTCATAAAATCACTTCTACCTTTAAGACCGTTTATAACGGGGTAGCTATGAAGCTGCCAGCTAATCAGGTAGAGCAGCTCTTGCAATCCAAAGTCGTAAAAGCAGTATATAAAAATGTAGAATTTAAGGTCGATCCGATCGCCATGGGAGAGAAATCAGCCCCTGGTACATCCGTTGAAAGTATTCCATATTTAAAAATTGACCAGCTGCACAATGAAGGTATTACAGGAAAAGGAATCAAAGTTGGGGTTCTTGATACAGGGATTGATTACAACCACCCTGATTTGAAAGATGCCTATAAGGGCGGTTACGACTTAGTTGATCAAGATAATGACCCAATGGAGGCAACGTACAAGGATTGGCAAGCGTCGGGGCAACCAGAATTTAGCTGGTCCGGTTCTTCCTATTATACTTCCCATGGAACACATGTTGCAGGTACCATTGCTGGCCAAGGAACGAATGCAGAGGTTTCTGTAAAAGGTGTGGCTCCTGATGTGGATTTATATGCCTATCGTGTTCTTGGACCATATGGATCAGGATCATCTGAAGGGGTCATTGCAGGTATAGAAAAAGCTGTAAACGATGGCATGGATGTTATCAACCTTTCCCTCGGATCGGACATCAATGATCCTTATGATCCAACCAGTACTGCCATTAACTATGCTGTCCTTAATGATGTAACAGCAGTTGTAGCAGCTGGAAATGCAGGATCAGATGATTATACATTAGGTTCACCTGGCTCAGCAGCACTTGCTTTGACAGTCGGGGCGAGTGATGTACCGATGGCGGTTTCTACTTTCAATGGGAAAATCGGAAATAAAGATTCGATCGAGCTTGTTAGTTTGGGACGCCACTATTCAGACCATTTAAAGGAGTGGGAAGGGAAATCCTATGAGGTAGTGAATGTCGGTTTAGGAAATGGCTCTGATTATTCCGGCAAGGATGTAAAAGGGAAAATTGCACTTGTGGAACGCGGAGAATTCGCCTTAGCGGAAAAGATCAGCAATGCAAAACAAAATGGAGCAGCCGCCGTTCTTCTTTATAACAATGTGGAAGGGCAAATTAATGCCAATCTTGGAGAGTCCGTTGACTTTGTGCCTGCATTTTCTTTAACAAAAGAAGCGGGAGAAAGCATTAAAGCACAGATTCAAGCAGGTGAAGCGAATTTTGCTTTCTCCAAATACGCGGATAAACAGACAGAAGGTGACCACTTAGCAGACTTTAGCTCAAGAGGCCCGGCAAGAGAAACATACGATATGAAGCCAGAATTGACGGCACCGGGAGTAAGTGTTCTTTCAACAGTCCCTTCTTATATGGTGGACGCTGAACATCAAGAAAACTATCAATATGCATATTCAAGATATTCTGGAACATCTATGGCTACTCCTCATACAGCGGGGATTGCGGCACTCATGCTTCAAGCGAATCCGCAATTAGAGCCGGAAGATATTAAAGCCGTTCTAATGAATACGGCAGATCCTCTCAACGGAGATTATAGTGTATTTGAAGTTGGAGCAGGAAGAGTTGATCCATACCAAGCTGTGTATAGTGGAACCAGCTTCAAAATTAACGATAAAACATTTGTTCCAGGTGCTGAGGAATTAATCAAGGTAAAAGAATTGACGGGCGGACTCAGCTTTGATGTTCACTATGCAGATAAAAAACTAAATCTGAAAAAATCAATCACTATTGAAAACCATGATAAAGTAAACAAAACTTTCAATGTATCTGTAACTGAATCGAATGGTTCAAACAGCTTGAAGGAAAATGGAGTGGAGCTGGATATTCCAAGCAAAATTTCTGTAAAAAGTGAAGACTTCAAAAAAGTAACACCACGTTTGCTTATTCCTAAGAAAGCAAAGGATGGAATTTACGAAGGATATATTACATTAACAAACAATGCGAATTCATCAGAGCAGTATCGGATTCCTTTCAGCTTCCGCACAATGGAAGATGGGTTTAATAAGGTCGGGCTACTAAATCCTGCCTTTTCCCCAGGTCATTTAAACCAAGTGGCATGGGATCCTATGCGTACTCCATTTGTAGTTGCTGATTTTAACCTTCGTGCACCAATGGAAAAAATGGATGTCGTTCTTCAAGATGGCAAAACAGGAAAGGACCTCGGGCTGGTCGGAACAATAAATTTAGATTACGCTTATGACAATGTAGATTATGGATTATATGCATTTAATGGAGCTTATTATGAGTTTACAGGAAACTCAAAACAGCCCATTTCGGAAGAAGCAAGTTATGTGAAAAAACCGGGACATTACAAATTGAAATTCATTGGTACAGGTACTTCCGGGAAGGTTACAACTGAAACGCAGCATATGCTGATCGATCTCGATGCACCGAGCTTCAAAAGTTCACTTGATGGAAAGTCTCCATTTATTGAATATAAGCCAGGTCAAAAAACATATCCATTCGACATTCAAATCACAGATCCAACCATTGACGAACTAAAGAAATTGGGCGTAAATATCGATCAATCATCGAACTCGATGGTGTATTACTGGGGTCAAGGTGGTTTCCCTTCTACGCCAATTCCAATGGATAAAGAAGGAAAGTTTGTCGAAGAAATCGCCCTGGAAGAATCCATCCCAGCACTTCAATTTCGCATGAATGGATATGATATGGCAGGAAACAAACCTGCTACAAAGCAATATTACTTTGTAAAAGAAGGTACACCTGTTGCATATTCTATTGGCGAAAAGTATGAGGTCAAAACAGGCGATACGGTAAAAGCAACACTTTCATTAGATAACCTAAACGCAGTGTCAAAGGCGGAATGGAACTTTAATGGTGACGGAGGCTATGACAGAGGTTTAGATAGCGTAGAGTTAGTTGATGCCAAGCTTCACAGCGAATTCTCGGACAAAGCCTCGTTAACGATTAAAGACAATGTCGTTACTGTCCAATTTAATGAAGAGAGTAAAGCATTAGACCATGCAAAAGTCGTTGAGGTTACGTTAAAGGTTCAGGATGATCAATATACCCTTGGAGCAGCGATTAATCCGACTGTGAGCGTAATGAATGCTAATAATCAGACAAGCAGTGTGTTAGATGCTGGTTATATTTGGAAGGTTAATCCACAATTCTCAATGGCCAGAGGTTATGTCTCTCCGCAAGGATTTAAAAATGAAGATGGTACTGTTACAGAGAAAAGGGATTGGAGCAAGGTTGGCGGTACAGTGAAAATCTTTGATTCAGAAGGAAATGAGTTCGATGCGACATCAACGGTAGAAGATAATGGACAATATGTATTCAACAAGCTGCCGTTAAGCACAAATGCCTTCACGATTGAAATGAAAGCGCCAGGCCACTTTGTCACGAAAGAAAAACTGAATTCTGGTATCGGTTTTGAGCACAATGGTGAGTTATACGGTCAAAATCGCTGGATACCTGCCCTTGATATTACAGCAGGTGATGTAAACCAAGACCATGTCATTGATGTTCTAGATGCGATCGAAATTCAAAATGCATGGAAAACAAAGAAGCGTGCAGCGGATATCACCTTTGATGGAATAGTTGATGCCAAAGATATGAAATATGTTCAAACAAACTATCTCAAGCAAAATGAGCATGTTGATAATGCTCCAAAACCAATGAAGAAGTATAAAGGTAAGACATTGGAATCAATTTTAGTTGAGTTGGGAATACAGCCATAAATATTAAAAAACACGATGAAAGCTTAGCTTCATCGTGTTTTAACTTTTAAAGAAAGAGAGTATTCCAATAAGGTTGCGTTATTTGGATTTTCTTCAGAATAAAATATTGAGGTAGATTGGAATTCGTAAAAAAGGGAACAAGAGTGAATATTGAAAAAGCTAATAATAGAGGGATGGTATTAAAGTAGTCTTGCGCTTTTCTTAATTTTACTAGAATATATAGATTATATATTTATTTTTTTCTATATATACTAGATAAAATTACAACCTAGAGGTGAAGCTATGATTGAGGGGAAACTTATCAAGTTTTATCGTGAAAAAGCGGGGTTGACTCAGGGGCAGCTTTGTGAAGGAATTTGTTCTGCTACACATCTTAGTAAGATAGAACGAGAGATAACAGAATACTCAGGGGAAATTACCCACTTATTATCCCAAAGATTGAATATCTGTCTTGATGATGAATTTGTGCGGTATCATAATCTTCAACAGAAACTAAAGCTATGGCACAACACGTTCGTTATGCAACAAAGCAAAGAATCAGAAATTTTAAAAGAAGAAATCGAAAAAGAAACACTGATTCAATTGCCAGATTTTCAAGTCTTCTATCAATTACTCTCTGCAAGATATTATTTATCTAATTATCAGTTAGAAACAGCATTATTAATTATTCAAAACCTGCAAAAAAATGAATCATCTTTTTCTCCGCAAGACCGCAATATGTTAAAACATGTTCTAGGTATGTATTACTTTCACAACGGACAGTATCGGGATTGTATTCAAATTTTAACATCGATCGATCAAAGTCAATATAATCAATTTGAATATTATTACCATTTGGCACTAGCATATCACCTTATTCATTTTAATATAATATCGTATTATTATGCAGAGAAAGTTCTTGACTATTTTCAAAAAACGTTAAATGTCATCCGAATAATTGATACAGAGACGATCATGTTATTACAATTAAATGCAAAGGAGCTTCATGATTTTGAAGAGACGAAAGAACGTTACGAACAATTAATACGTACCTGTGATACCATTAATGAAATAGACCGTAAATCAAAGCTCCTTAATAATCTTGCATTTGAACTTTACAGAAGAAAAAAATACAAAGAAGCATCCGAACTATACAAAGAAGCCATGAAACTAATGGATGAAAAGGTTCCTCATTATTTAACTGCATTAGATGGTTATATAAATACTTGTTATAAAGGAAAACTACTTTCAAAAGAGATTTTATTGGAATTAGCACATAAAGGACTTAGAATAGCAAAATCGACAAAATCGTATAACTGGATTTTTTTTGAATTACACCTTTATCAGCTTAATCATGAAGAAGACGATTACTATCATTTTATTGAGACCACAGCCCTTCCTTTTTTTAAAAATATGGGCTTCACCATGTTAATTGAACACTACGAAAAAAAACTCTTCCACTTCTATAACCGAATTGGTGCCGTTCAAAAAGCATTGGACCTTGCCAATTCTTACATACAAGGCAGAAAGAGCTACTATGATCATGAATAAGGCTTAATAAAAAAAGATACTCTATGCAGATGTTAATACTGCATAGATTGGATTGAAGCTGAAAGTCAGCGTGAAAAAATAGTCATTCAAAGAAGAATTAAAATTGGAAAGCAATTAAAAGTTTAATTGAAAAATATCGAAAAGAAAATATGTAAAGCTGATAAGTCCATCAACTTAAAGTATGATGAACTATCAACAATTCGGCTACCTTGCCTAGTGATATTTAGTCAAACAACTGAATTCCATTTTATTACATAGATGCTTTGTATAAGATAATTAAAAGATAAATAGTGATATTCAATAAAAGGGCGCGAAAGTCGTGGTACACCGTGGGCGTCGGAGTCAGACAAACGGTTGGGCTCAAAGGCACCAATGAGTTAAGTAAAAAGTATCCCTTATTTATTGTCAGTAATGGACCGACAGAATATTTACAAGCAATTGTAGAAACTTATAATTGATTTATTCAAAATACATATAGTAACCAACTAATTAGATCTGGACATAAATCAGATTTAGTGCAAATGGTGAAAAATAAAAATCAAATTGGAAAAGGTTACGTTGTCGGACACCGGTCTTCAGATATATCTGCTGCTAAGGATAATGAACTTATTGCCGTTGGTGTGAACTTTGACTTTGCTCAAGGAGATGAATTAAAACATGCAGATTTTGTAGTGAATAATTTCAAAGAAATCTTAGAGTTAGTTTAAATCCTAAAAGGCCGCCAATTGTGAACTGCACCCCAATTGTTAGACACCATCTAACAATTGGAGGTGCTTTTTTTATGACAAAATATTCATTAGAGTT
>NZ_JBYSYV010000054.1:0-7943 GCF_058783805.1 Peribacillus sp. FW305-BF15
TTCTATATAGGGCCTCTAACGGCTTCGTAGGGACCGGAAAGAAAAGTTCTCATAAAAAAAAGACCTATAAAGGTCTCTTTCTTATTTTCCCCGTCTAATTAAAAGGTATATCTTTATCCCGTGATAAGTTACAGTACCTGCTACCCCTATTGACATTATTACCATAGCACTTGCAATAGCTAAGAACATTTGCAATAAAACCAATTCCATAAAAATAACCCCCTTAGTTTGTTAGGAAATACCCTACCATATATGCCGTTTGATTTTTCGTTTTTGCGCAGGGATCTAGTCCTTACTTTGTATGTCGCATGAGTTTCCGTTTTCGGACACCATCTAACATGTATGTCACACGAAAAACTGTTTTCGCGCACCTACTTTATATATCGTCAGAGACCTTCCTACAGGATAATAGGCACGAGTCAATATTTCCGGACACTCTACCTATAATGCCGTGCGACTGACCGTTTTCGGACACCCTACACTAAATAATAAGAATGAGATTAAGAAGTCGCGCACATCTCCCTCTTATATAGTTGCGGATTTATCCCCCTTTATTGTCCCGTAGTCATGAAAAGGTGTCATAACTTAAAAGTATTGACACCAATTTGGAGATGCAGTAATATCAAGGTATCAGAAGGTGTCATAACTTAGTGTCATAAGTAAGGCGCCGAAAAAGGGGATAATACATATGAAATACGGATATGCACGGGTAAGTACAGTTAATCAAGATTTAGAAGTACAATTACAAACATTAGAAAAAGAAGGTTGTCAAAAAATCTATTCTGAAAAGTTCACAGGAACTAAAACAGATAGACCACAATTTCAAAAATTACTTTCTGTATTGGAATCAGGGGACACTTTAACAGTAACTAAATTGGATAGGTTGGCAAGAAACACAAAGGAAGGTATTGAAGTAGTTGAAAAGCTATTTGAAAAAGGCGTAAAGGTTCATGTCCTAAATGTTGGCTTAATCGAGAATACAACAATGGGAAACTTCTTCTTACAAACATTATTGGCTGTTGCGGAAATGGAAAGAAATATGATCGTGGAGAGAACCCAGGAAGGTAAGGCTATTGCTAAACAGCGTAAGGACTTTAGGGAAGGAAGACCAAACCTATACAGTAAGAAACAAATAGAACACGCTTTAGAGCTGTTAGAAACTAATTCATATAAAGAGGTCGAAGCTACCACAGGAATATCTAAAAGTACACTTATCAGAGCAAAGAAAAAGACGGGGGTATGACGTTCCCCGTCTTTTTTCTATTTGTGCATTCTCTGACCTCGCATAGCTCACCAAGCTTACAGCCATATGGGTTTATATGTAAAAGAATATTTTGGAGTGCATAGTTTTGAACAACCATTTAAGGGGTTATTTAGGTTGTTCCCTGGGTAGAAATTAGCTAGTAGGAATAGGAACAAACGTTCTATTGAGCATAGCAGCAGGACGAAAAAAAAGCCATTCTTTAAGAATGACTTGCCTTGCTAATAATTCTTCCTTGCCTCTGAATAGACAGATTTGAGGAGAAAATCTCTTGTTGTTTTTAATTCTTCTTGCAATACTTCGGCTTCTTCTCGATCTTCTGGAAGAGTAATTTCTAGCTTTTTTTTATGGTAATTTTCACATTTCTTTATGTAATCATTAGATTGAATAAGGAGATTATCACAATAGAAGTTAACCAGCATCTCTAAACGTGCTTTCTTAGAATCAAAACTTTTTTTATATTCACTTATTAATTTGGCTTCTTTGCTTTTGTCTCCTGCGTGCATCCTTGGTGGAAAGGTAGGATTGGGATTTTGAATACCAGCTTCTAGGAAGTCAAATATCTCATGGATAATTAGGTAAACTTCTTCAATTTTATCCCGTTTGAACTCGGTTTTATGTTTTCGATTATCAAAATACAATTTAATTCCTGTTACTAATAAGGTTATTACTCCTCCAAATACTGCACCAAATACTGCACCAATTAAAACTAGATATTCTCTAGACATCTTCTCTTTCTCCCCCATTTCCCCTACTCAATTCGGCAGAAAGGGGTGGTAGTCCTTCATTCATCATTATCCGTTATATAGTATAGGGTTTCCTCTATTAGCAAATTATGTTGCATTAGGTAGTTTCATAGCGTTAAAATGAGAGATAATAAAATATGGGCAAAATAAAAAGCCATTTTCCATAATGATTAGAGGATTGCCGTCCACTAACCGGAAAATGACTTACCCTGTTTCAACCTCTCACAGCGGAACAGGTAAAATACACACAAAATTCGATAGGTCTATTATAAACGGTGGATAGAGGAAAATTCAACCGATTTTATATAATTTTATTTATTACTAGGCTTACTAAAGTGTATTTTACCGCGCGTTTCTAACTGGCTTGATTGGTTGGACTTGGGGTAAAGTACGCTTTTTTTGTGTGTCCCTATAGGGGGAAATTGTAGTAATGACGGTATTCGTAGAAACAAGCCAATTTAAGCAAATGATTTCATACAAGCCATATGCTGAGACTAAAACCGAAAAGAAGAAAGTGAAATACACCCTATTAGATAGCATACAGGAAGCAATAGGAGACAAGTGGGACCGTTTAAAAGAGGGTACACGTCAGGCCTTTGATATGGCTTGCTTTTTAAGTTCAGAACTAGGATTCTACTATGCTGGTAGTGAATACATGGCAGGTAAACATGGGATATCTGAGAGGACTCTTCGATATAGATTGAGTGAATTGGTAGAGTTAGGACAAGTTATCAAAGTACATAGAAGAGCTAAGAAATGTAACGGCAGGGGCAAGCCTATATACTTATTCACCAATCATCCGTACTTCGCTTATTGGGTGGACTTATTGGGGATTTCTCATGATAATTGCCATACCAATTGCCATACAGAAAATGACGAAACTCCAACGGGGAGTAAGTCTGAAGGCATGAAAAAAATTCCTACCTATTCTTTACCTAAAAAACAAGAAAGTAATAATTATATAGGCGACAACAAAATTATGAAGGCCGTTTTTAATAGAGTCACGGATGCTATCAAAGAAGGTTCAACGATTACATACATATCCAGCTACGTAGATAGAGTCTTCAGGTCCCTGGAACGTCAGGCCCTATATGCTGAAAATAACCGTTTGAAGGCTAGAAGAAAGAAACGTGAGGAAGAGGCACGGAAATTCTTAAATCCTGTGAAGGACATACCATTATGGGATTGGCGAGAATAGTGAGGGGAATTTGCTATGTCAGAGCGTAAAATGTGTACATACTGCGCCCGCCATTATGGCATGGAAACAATGACCCCACTATACGAACAGGGCAAGGATTACATAGCCTGGTATTGCGAAAAGTGCCAACCGGCCGTTAAAAGTAACATAGCCAAACTTCCATATAGCCATCTATTCACCTGGGGAACTAAAGGCCAGGACAAACACAAATAGACCCCTGCAACCAACCTTGGAAATAGGCGGGGAACAGAGGCCATTCGTTTTGAGAAGATCGTACGATGGCAATGTATAGACAGTATGCCACCACTGGTAATTAATATTCATAAAAAAAATAGGCCCCTGGAATTTTCACAGGGGCACTCCCAAAGGACTGAAAGAGTCCTATTTAGTATCTCACCAACCCTTTAAGATTATGCCCTGCCCAGGAATCGGAGCATAGTGCAAAAAGGTAACCGTGCCTTTTAATTTTCATCTTATCTTTTCTAATGTCCTTTACTTATTACCTTTGATAGTTTTTCTTATAGCGCGAAGCGTATCTTGTTAATTAAGTCTTTATATTAAGTCTATATAGTAAGTATTTATAACGTGCAATATCTGCATTAACCAGGGAACCTTTCTGCACTATGGAGGTGTAATATCTGCATTAGATAATCCCTGAATCGGGGATTAATAAAGTTAGTCCCTAACGTGTGTGCTTAATGCTCCAATGAGTCTTTGCCTATCCTGTTCGGCTTCAAGTCCCAACTTCATTATCTTATGATCCAACTTAACTTTTAACTGTGGGACTAATTTTTCAAGTACTTCTTTTTCGTGCGGTAGGTACACATTATATCGATTCTTATTTGGAAAGCCTGGGACCTTCTCTACCCTAATGAGGCCCACTATTTCAAGGTTGGTTGTGGCAGTTATGACAGTCCTTTTACTGAGTCCCGTCCAAATAGCCAATTGCGGTGTCGTAGGGAAAGCATACCCAATTTCCTTGTTGTCATTCTTCAATAACAGGAGGTACACGGATAGGTCATTTCCTGAGATGAGTCCTAACTCTAAATAACGGAATATAGAGTGTGGAACCTGCTCATAGTTCTTCTCCACGTTTCCTTTGCAACGAATACCCGTACCTTTAATGTTTAACTTTGTCATGTCCAATCAGTCCTTTTCTGCGATTTCTCTACAAACGTTAACTTGCAGAAAAGGGACACTTTAGGACTTCCAATTTTAGGAAAAATATAAATACCGAGTTTAGCAGCCGGGCACGTTCTTACTTGTATTTATCAACCAAATCAAGGATAGCGATTTCAATGAGATCGGATTTGCTGAATTTCTGCTGGTCTGCGAATCTGTCCAATAAAGCCCCAACTTCCTCATTTATAACAATCGTCTTCCGTACCTTCTTCCCTTTATCTAAAGTCACTACCCTTTGGTATAAGTCGTCGCCAGGACTATCTTGCTGGTCGTTAAGAACATATCCCCGTATCAGTTCCTTTAATATCGCTTTTTCCTCCGGTGTGAAATCCGGTTCACTTTTAGTTCTTCCGCTATTCACATCGAGGGGAATAGGAGGTGAATCATTTTTCACGTTGTATGAGCCTGTGGGTGAACTTTGATTCACCTTAACTTCACTTACGTGTGAAGTCTGTTTCACGTTTAATGCACCTACACGTGAAGTCTGTTTCACCTTGCGTGAACTCCTTTTCGATTCAACAAACTCAAACACTGATTTATAAAGAGGTTCTTCACCTTCGCCTACATAGAACCAGCCCTTCTGGCCAGAGTTTCGGTACTCATATCCAGCATTATGTAGAGCCTCCTTTAGCTTCTTTTCGCCAATACCAACCTTCTCTTTTGCGATCTTGGCTATGGTATTGCCGGTTATCAGAAGATCATCTAATACTTCCTTGATTTTCATGATTCACACTCCTTTCACACTAATGCCACTCTTATTTCACCTATTCTACATATGGATGTGAATTACCTCCAACAATTCGAACTTACCCCTGTAAAAGAAGGGTCGTTATCAACCTATAAGGTAAGGTCCAAAAAAATTGGAGGTGAAGCAATGTACAACCATGTCAAAGGATTGCCGTTCATCAGTGAATATGACTACCGTTATCTTCGTGAGGTAAGGCATTTACGCAATCTGACAATCAATGAGTTCAGCCAGTATATGAAGTTGGATGTCGGTACAATCAGTAAGCTCGAAAACAACCAAGTCCCATTCAGTATCTATTATGAATCGAAATTCATGGACGCAATTCAATCCTTGAATGTCTCAAACCTAGAGTTGTTATCCGTGAAACGAGTAATCGAACTGAAAGCACTACGAGAAGGGGGAAAAAAAAATGTTAAAAATAGATCGGACTGAGGTCAACCAGGCCATTGAAAATATGAATCTGTTTGTCGCTACAAACCAGGTGATTGCCGATTACCAGGAAGAGAAACAGGTCTTACTAAACCGAGAGAATGGACTTAATGAACGGATGGTTCAGCTTCAGGAAGAGCATACACAATTGTTGTTAGACCGGGAGGTATCGAAGGATTCCACTTCCGACTACATTTACCTGTCCAAACAGCTTTCTAATGCGGACGAAGAAATGAGGATAATTTTATCCCTACAGGAGCAATTGAGGGAAGACTTTAAGGCCCTAAAGCAAAAGTATCTTCCGATTATTAGGACCACCTACAGTAAGGATCTATCAGCAAAGAATGAGTTCTCTGTTAATGACACGGTGGACCTAGTGAGGTACGAGTTACTCAAGGCCATTGCAGACTATTCTAGGGAAGTTTCAAAGCAACAAGGGCCACTGATGCCGGCTATATATGAGTTCCTTCATGACGATGAATTGATGGAGGCTAACACGGGCTTCAGACGACAATTTGAATATGGGAATGAGCACTTAATCTTTACGGGCGGACCTGGTAAGTCGGTAATCTCTAAAAATGAAATCTTTTCTGCATGTGGTGGGAATCTGCCGAGTGGATTAATCAAACCAAAGGAAGTGGAATAGATGAGTAAGGATAAAACCCTGCTTGGAGTACACCAAAGCATTAAGCCATTCGATCTCAATGATGAGGAACTGAAATGGTACTTTGATACAGCGAGTCGGCCAATTGTATTTGCGCCTTTCTCGACTATGCGGTTTAAGAAGAAAAGGGAACCGGAACCTGAAGCTGGACTGAAACCAAACGAACCTACCAGTTAAATCTAAAGAGGTTTTCTCTAACCTTTACGTTTCACTATGCAACTTTTTTCGTTCACAAATAGCGAACAAACTGATATCATAAGGGTGTACCAATCACAATATTGTTACCTATTTCAATGATTTGGACCTAAACATTGAAACCTGTTTTTAAAGGGTGATTAGGTACAGTACAAGGCGCAGTCCACAGAAGAGACTCTCTCGTGGACAAAAAGTTCTCATCTTGACAAGGGGTACCGACTTAAAACCGGAAATTTAAGTTGGATAGGATGGCCCCAAACAGTACTTGAATTGTTCGCGAAACATTCAACACACCTTTTTAGGTGAAGAAAAAACCCCCGAGGGCCTAGGAACCTTTGGGGGTTTTTTCTGTTTATATGATTAACATACTGGGAAAAATTACATAATAGATATAGAAAGTGTCCCTGCGTGATGTGACTATGGACAACACGTCTTTTGTTCGGGGGGTCCGGAAAAACCACCCAGTCAACTCTGAGATTAGGAGTCTCAGTCACGCATAGGTTACCTTCTAAGGTCCGTGGCTAAGTAACGAGAATTAGTTAGGATTAGCTCTTAAAAAATTGGAGGGTTACCCAAAGGAGTCTGGCTATCGAGGCTAGCCAGTCGACCCCTCTTTTTAGATTACCCTCGTTCTTTTTTAAAAACTGTAGTACTGTGTTCGCGAATTTTTTCATTAACAACACGCTCCTTTTCGTAGTGTGCGTGTTTGCCCATGAACATAAAGTATTATATCATCCAAATTCTTCATCATTAAGGTAATACAGGATTTTTTTTTATAAATTACTATATTTTGTGTTTTGGTTGATGATAGATTCCTTTTTTTATACAGATCTACAGTGAAACGAGTAGGGTAAGTACCTGCTTAGCGATAGAAAACGGCCTAGAATTGCCTCATAGCAACATGCATTTAGAAGTTCCCCCCGCAATTTGTCCCTCTTTAGCATTTTAGTGACCGGCTGCTGTTTACGATTAGGGGTATTTACCATTTAATCCCATCCATACTTTTTGGATTTGCCCCGTATTTTTCCCACCCAGCAGTCGACCAGGAGGGAAGTACCCGCCTCCCCCTATGGGCCCTTCAGCTATTCGGAACCTTTCCTATAGATCAGTTACTTAAGGGAGGTTACACCTGGCCCTTGGAGGTTCCTGACTCTAATCCTTAATCTAATCTCTAATTCATTTATCTATTATGATAGTTTGTCGAGTCGCATCCTGCATTGTACGTGTTGAGTGCATGGTATACGTGGTGAATGTGCACTGATTGGCGTATAGTTCGTATGGTGCTTGAGCTATAACTACCCCCTTGTCCTCCAATACCCTCTATGACAGTAGCCTTGCTGATACCGTATGGCGTTACATGGTGCAGTTGTACAGGGCCTAGGATGGCCCATACAGAGGTGTAGGTAGTATTAGGTATTTGAACTTAGGGTGATTTTTTTTCGCTTCTATATAGGGCCTCTAACGGCTTCGTAGGGACCGGAAAGAAAAGTTCTCATAAAAAAAAGACCTATAAAGGTCTC
>NZ_JBYSYV010000055.1:0-7915 GCF_058783805.1 Peribacillus sp. FW305-BF15
TTGTCAACTTCTACGAAGTTTTTAACTTATTTTAAATCGCTGTGTTTTTCAGCGACCATTTCATCTTATCATTTTCACAGTAAGAAGTCAATAGTTATTATTTCTTTCAGCAACCTGCCAAAAGCGATGAAGTTTTGCGTTTGTCTTAGTTGGTGCTTATTTATATTAATCCTTTCCCACCATTAAGTCAACCCATTTCATACATTTTCTTTTGTAAATGAATTAATCACTTATATAAGGAATAAATGTGCCTGTCACACCTTGTCTTCCTCTTAAAACATATAATCCAGGAAAATCATTTATCCCAACCATTTGAACTACCGCTTCCCCTTCAACTAAGTAATGCCTTTGGCAAAATCCATAAACCATGCAAGTGATAGGTTATGGCAATAACAACTTAAATATATGAGGAAACGAATAATTAGTTGCAACAATCGAATACTGAAAACGGATTGCTCCTTCCGGGTAAAGTTATTAAACATTAAACCGCTAAAACACAGGGTTCCATTGTCCAAATATTAAAAAACTTTTTTACAATTTTACTTACTTATACTATAATAAATATATTTTAAAAATTTCAGGAAAGACTTTTAATCATTATAAAAAATAGTTGGGAGAGGGATTTATAAATGATTAATAAAAACACATCTTTGAGGATGCAAAGTATCGTTTTTATTGGCTTTATGGGGGTAGGGAAGACGACGATCGGACAGAAGGTAGCCAGGAAATTATATAGGGACTTTATTGATATAGATCAAGAAATTGAAAAGGAATTCAATATGCCCACTACGGAAATCTTCAAGAAGTTTGGGGAAAAAGCTTTTCGCGAAAAAGAAAAAAGTGTGATTGAAAGCCTAAGTCAACAACAATTGAAAATCATTTCAGTTGGAGGCGGGGCCTTTTTACAAGAGGATATACGGAATATCTGTTTAACCAATTGCATTGTCTTTTACCTGGACTTATCTTGGGAATACTGGAAAGAGAGAATAGGCTTGCTTATTGATAGTAGACCTGTTTTACAAAGCCGGTCCCTTGAAGAAATCGAAGAACTCTTTTACACGAGACAGGAAATATACTCCTATCATCATTCAAAAGTGAATACCAATGATCTAGATGTTGATGAAGTGGCAGACTTTATAGTCGATTCATTGAAAGTGGCCTGGGATATTTATGAACCGCTTAAGTAAGGCAAACCTTTTTGATATGTAAATCAATGTTCCCAATAAAAGAATAATAGAAAAGATGAAAAGGGCACAGCGGTACCTAACCTCTGTAAACTAATCACCTTTTTATTTTTCTTTTTTAGGAAGACTCTCTAATAATCAGTTCTGGATTCAATATGATTCGCTGTTGTTCCCGTTCTATTTTTTCCATTTGCTGATACAAGAGATTCGCTGCCTCTTTCCCAATACGTCTAGGGAATGAGGAAATGGTCGTTAGCGGAGGATGATAGATTTCTGCGACTGGAACGTTGTCGAACCCAACGATATCTATATCTTTTCCAGGAGTAATTCCTTTCATCATTAACCCTTGCATAACACCAAAGGCAATTAAGTCGCTAAAGCAAAAAATTGCGGTAGGCGGATTAGGATTCTCAAGTACTTTCAAAACAGCCTCAAGCCCTCCCTCCCGTGTAGGGGCACTATCTATCACCAACGATTCATCCACTTCCAATCCCGCTCTTGAAAGGGCTTCACGATATCCCTCCATTCTCTCGATCCAAGTAGACGACTCCTTAATGCCACCAAGAAGCGCAATTCTTTTATGCCCCTTTCCAAGGAGATGATCAACGGCGATCCTGGCTCCTTCTGGATAGTCTATGCCTACATAGTCGCTATTCACTCCAGGCAGTTCCCTGACAGCAAGCACCATCGGCGTGTCAATTTCATTTAACCGTTCAATTGTATCTTGTGAGCTTTCAGAGACAGGACAAAGAATCAGGCCACCCACCCTGTGTTCCATCATGGTTGAAAGGAGATGATCTTGCTTGGCAACCGAGTCAAATGTAGTCCCCAGCAACACTGTATACCCGACCTCATCCAATGCATCGTGAACACCTATCAGGAATTCAGAAAAAAAGGTATTTGATATGTCGGTAATAATGATACCTACAGTATCAGAACTCTGCGACCTTAGATTTGCTGCAATTCTATCGTAAACATAACCCAATTCATGCATGGATTTTAGCACCTTTTTTCGCGTCGCTTCCGATATTCGAGGGTTATTGCGAACGATAAGGGAAGCAGTGGATGTTGATACCCCAGCATGTTTTGCTACCTGTTGCAGCGTGACCCGCCCTTTTTTGGATTGTTTCATAGTTCAATCACCATCTTGAATGTATTTTTGATGTACTTATTATTATCATGTTCTTACTATAATAATAATATAGTTACTGTCATTATTACACCCTTGCTTTTGGAACATGGGAATCTCAACGATCATTAATCACGCCAAAACATCTATATCCACTATTCATTAGTCCAAAAAAAAACGCCATCCTAGTTCCGGAAGATGGAGTTTTAAGTAAATCCTTCAATATTTTTAGCCATGGTTAAATATGGTCTGCTGCTGTGTCAATTTCTTATACCGGTAATATACAAAAGCTGCAGCCAGGATTCCTATAGTAGCAATAAAGCAATCAAAAAGAAATATATGCGATATATCCCCACTCTTAGCGATCAAGCCCGTTGCAATTGGTAAAATGACGCTCGCCAAACTGGATGCCGTCGCAACGATCCCTGTTACAGTTCCTTTTTTTCTCCAGAAAAGTTCAGTCATTATTGCAATGGTTAATTGAAAGATCCCAGCTGTCGAGGCTCCAAGGAAAAAGGAGCTAATACTTAAGACAATAGGTGAATGAATCGTTAATATGATGATTACCGTAAGTAAAGTAATCATTGGATAAAGCAATATCACCGTCACGGGCTTAATCCATTTGTTTAATAAGATGGATAATAGCAGGACGGAAATAAGTGACCCCACACTATAATAGCTCAATAATTTAATTGCACTTGAAGATTGCATCCCTGCGACTTCCTGCCCGAAACTCGGTAACCAGATTTGCGAAACTGTAAATAACGCAGTTGATGTAAACCCAATTATGATTAGTGCGACTCCTTCGCTCCAAAATTTAGGTTCCGTTATGAACCTGTTACTATGCAAATCCTCTTCTTTACTGACAGCTTCGGATTTGCTTGGAAATGAAGCGGACATCACCAAAAACATATTCATGAAATAGATGACAGCCGGTACGAAAAATGCAAACCCGTAAAATAATTGGTTCGTAGTAAGAAACAAGATGATGAATGGCAGGATTGTAGCACCAAGCGAACCAAAAGCCTTAACCATAACACTCGCGGAACCAGCAGATTCAGGAAACATTTCAGTTAGCGCCGGATATGTACCAGCATCCATGGCTGAGTTGGAAATTCCCGCAAGTAAGGCAAATACAAAGGCCATTTCATATGAGGGAGAAAATGGAATCCCAATTAAAAAAACGCCCATTATAACCGAAGAGACCATGATTAATGGTTTTCTTCCAAATTTATCTGATAATACTCCCGAGAGACCATACGTGAGTAATCTGCCTATTCCTATTGCTGCAATAAGATAACTAATGCCAGTAGAGTCCGTATCCCATTGTTCTGTTAAAGAGGGCATGTTGGAGGCGAGAATTATATTAACCATCCCCAGCAGAAAATAGTTAATATACATGCCAGATGCCGCTTTAAAATACTGATTTTTCATTATTACACCCCTATAATAAATCACGTTGTGTTTCTCCCATATAACACCTTCATGCATAATGTAATTACATTGAAGTCTCCCCTTTATGTTATCCATTTACATGAAAACCACTTTTCAAAAAAAAACGCTAAGAAAAACAAGGGATCTCACGCCCTGCATTTCTTAGCTCCGAGGTTTTTTTAATCATTTAACAAGATGCACATCGAGTATGAAAAAACCTCTATTTGGAGAGCAATCTCCAGAGTGGAATCATTTTATTCTGCAAACAATTGCTCTTTGATGAAATCAACAGGCATTTTTTGGCCTGTCCATAATTCAAAGGCTAGTGCACCTTGCCAAAGCATCATCCCAAGACCATTAATAGCTGTAGCACCTACATCTTCAGCTTGTTCCATTAGTTTAGATTTTCGTGGGATGTAAACAACATCGGTTACGATTAAATCTGGACGCAGCATTGATTCGTCTTGAATGACACTTAAGCCTTCAAGTGGTTTCATGCCAACGCCGGTTCCATTTGCCAAAATATCACTAGTTGCGATTTCAGCCTTTAATTGTTCAACATTTTCAAGAGGGTATACATTGGCTTTCACATTTAAATGCTTCATATCCTCATTGATGATTCGTACATTCTCTTCTGCTTGCGGGAAGAATGCATCATCACGAGCAAAAATGCTGATTTCCGCCACACCTTCCAGCGCAGATTGAATGGCAATTGGAGTAGCAGCCCCACCAGAACCGATAAGAGTCATTTTCTTACCTTTAATATCAATACCATTTTCTTTTAGGTTCCGGGTATATCCCATTCCATCAGTGCTGTGCCCTACGAACTTTCCATCGACATTGACAACAGTATTAACGGCTCCTGAAAATTTAGCACTGTCCGCCAATTCATCAAGATATGGAAGGATCTTCATTTTATTAGGCATTGATACGTTAAATCCTTTTACATTTAATGCACGCATCCCTTTGACTGCATCTTCAAGCTCTTCATTTCCAACCTCAAATGCTAAATAGGCGCAATTCAAGCCTAATTTATCGAAAGCTAAATTATGCATGGCAGGTGATAATGAATGTCCGATAGGTGTTGCAAGCAATCCTACTAATTCTGTTTTCCCATTAATTCGTCCTAGATTTTCCATGTTCTATTCCCCCTGATTTTTTAATCTTTATATAAATTCCTTCTTGGAAGGATTTATGAGTTAAATATTTTGATCAATGATTTCCAATACATTTCTTAATTGAGCAACAGGAATTTGCCCTGGTGCAGATGCTTCTTTTCCGGCACCGAATGTACAAGCAGATCCAAACACCGCACCTGATAATCGACTGACCAGGCCTGTACCCGACATTGACATCGTAATGAATGGGCGATCGGCATACTCTGTTTTCATTGTGTAAGTTGCATCTAATAATACGAGTAAGTCACCAACTGTTTGGGGCATTACAGCGATTTTTGGAATATGGGCGCCAAATTCCTGCATCTTACGCAATCGGTAAATGATTTCTTCTTTTGCTGGTGTCTTATCGAAATCATGGTTACACATCACTACGTATACGCCATTTTCCTCAGCTACCTTCACAGTCTCCTTCACTGGTGATTCCTCAAAAAACAACTCCACATCGACAAGATCAATATTCTTCGTTTTAATTGCTGTATGAAGAAGTTCGAAATAATAATCATCGCTGATTTGCTTGTTTCCGCCTTCTTTATGGCTTCTAAAAGTGAAAAGCAGCAAAGTACTAGGAACAGCACTTCTAAGTTTTGAAATCATATCCGAAACGGCTTCTAAGCTTTCGACTTGTTCAAAGACATCTACTCGCCATTCAATGATATCCGGCCGTAGCGCATTTACCGTTTCAACTTCTTTAAGCAGTTCTTCTTCCGTTGTCCCCATTAGTGGAACGATGATTTTTGGAACCCCTTCTCCGATCGTTACGTCTTTGATCGTGATTGTTTGCATGATGTTTCCCCCTTTTATCAATATCATCATTAGGGTTCATGCCCCACTGATGTTCGGTTAGACCGTTTAATTGGAAACTTTAATTACCTTCTTGTATCGATAGGCAACGAAAACGGCCAACAAAATACTAATTGCCGCAATTGCCACATCAAACAAGAAGACCGCAGTTAACCCAGCATTCTTGGAAATGATACCTGTAATGAAAGGTATGATGATAAAGGCTGAACTACCTGCAATGTTTACATATGAAGTGATTGTACCTTTATTGGCAGGGAAGAATTCTGTGATTATTGTCATGGCTAATTGGAATACCCCTGCAGTTGAAAGCCCTATGAAGAAAGCGCTCAAAACGGTTATAAATGGTTGCTGGATGTAGATGAGTGACAATAAAGATAATGCTGCAATGACCGGATAGATAATCATGACGGTAATGGGCTTAATTACTTTATTCAATAGAACAGCTAGTAAAATGACAGAAATAAGGGAGCCAATACTATAGTAACTAAGCAATTGAACAGCCTTAGCTTGGGTTAGCCCCAATACATCTTGTCCGAAGTTCGGAAGCCAGACTTGAACCAACATGAATAAAGCAGTTGATGTGAAGCCTAATAGTATGACGGCCAAACCTTCCTGAGCAAACTTCGGTTTTGAGAGGAATTGCTGTTGAACCGGCACAGCTTGTTCATCATTCCGAGTTTGGCTTTGGGCTTTATGATCCGGGAATGAAACCTTAAGCAGGAAAAACCCATTAACAAGATATACAGCAGCCATTAAGAAGAATGTATACCCGTAAAACATATCTCTAGCTATAAAGAACGCCATGATAAATGGAAGAAGTGCGGCACCGATTGAAACGAACGCTTTTACTAATACGGTAGCGGAACCAGCTTTCTTTTGAAAAGCCTCAATAAGTGCTGGATACGTACCTGCATCCAAAAATGAATTGGCAATACCAGCACATACAGCAAATATAAATGCCAATGTATAGTTAGGAGCCAAAGGTATGCCTATAAGGAAGATCAGGTAGATAAAAGATGCTGAAACAACAAATGGTTTCCTTCCTAATTTATCCGACAGTCTACCGGCGAAAAATAAAGAAACTAACTTACCGATTCCTATGGCAGAGACCAAGTAACTTATCCCTGAAGCACTTGTATTTAATTGATTTGACAAATTTTCCATATTTGATCCAATGATAATATTGATCATGCCTAAAATAAAATAGCTAATATATAAACCTGTGGCCATTTTTATAAATGGATTTTTCATGAAACACACCCCTATTTAAAAAGTTATCGAAATGCAATTTGATTCTTAAGTCTTTCAGATGTTGCCCCCTTGCCCCATACCATAAATTCAAGAAAAATAATTACGTACTAAATAAAACAATAAACATCATAGACTAACCAGCTAATTAGTACATCGTTCTACTAACTTTGCATTACTAGTATATCGTTCTACTAATCGTGCTTGTTGTTAGTATATCGTTCTACTAAATGCAAGCGATTAGAAAAGTATTGAAAAAACATTTATGCTACCGTAAATTAGTTAAATTTATTTAGTATATCGTTCTACTGGATTATTATACTGCGCTAATTTAATTGTGTCAAACTCATGAAGCAGTCCTTAATGACCATAGAGCATTTCCTCATACTCATTATTTTTAAATTCCGAAGGTCTCATTTTGGCTCTCATTTACCTTAAAGTTCAGCCCTGCCTTGTATTCGTTAGTGTTCATTCAAGTTGGTAGAATACCTTTTATTTGCAGAGGCACCAATTATTTTATCCTTTATGAGGGCTTCCTTCTATTTTGATATTCCCCACATTTTTAGTTACCAGTTTCTGAATTAATTTCTTTTTAGCTAAAATATATGTACTGCTGCTTATTTATATCAATTATCCAGTTATTTGCAATTCGATTTTAATAACCCATTGTTTAAGCAGGCAGTACTAATATCTCGCTTATATCCTAAGTTACGATAGTCGAAACGGTTTAAATTTAAAAGGATGAACAATTTTCGATTTTGGCCCCTTTCAATGGTGATGTAACAGCTTCTATATATATAACAGGGCTCCATAATTTGTTCTTAACGCAAAAAAAGACCAGCCGATGGCTGATCTTTTTAAATGGCTTGGCGGCGTCCTACTCTCACAGGGGGAAACCCCCAACTACCATTGGCGCTGAAGAGCTTAACTGCCGTGTTCGG
>NZ_JBYSYV010000056.1:0-7888 GCF_058783805.1 Peribacillus sp. FW305-BF15
GCATGGCCAAAAATAGTATATCATAAGGGAAATGAAAATTTTAGAGAAAGATATTGACATCCTATTAGCTGGTTTAGTTCATTAAGGAACACAAAAATGATCAATCTTTTTTATAAAAGAATAATCCAATTAAATAGTATAAGGGCATGTTTTGATTAATTCTTTTTCAGAACATGCCCTTTCTATTTATTCATTTATCAAGATTTCTTGTATTAGTTTGATCAATTAGTTTCAAATCTAAATAAGATCAATTTTAATAGGTTATTGGACGTAGAATAATGAACAGGGTTCTATAACGTGAATGGTGACAAAAAAGACTTATTCAAAGCGCCATGACATGTGTTCAGAAAAGGACGAGTTTTGGAACAAAAAATAAAATGTGTGCTTTTTTAAATTTGTTCAGTAATAAAATCCGTTTATCAAATATCTAGTATTGTGGAACTAAAAAGACAAAATGGTACCCTTTTTTAAAGGGAATTATTACACACTTGGAGTATATAAGATGAACTGGAATTCTTAAGTATCCAATTAATTCAATTTTTTTGGCAAAGAAAATTAATAAAAAATTATTTTTGGATGTGTCGATTTTGTTTATAGTGGTTCGTCGTCTTATTAGAAGCGGATATAATCCGTAAATATTGGAAGCTAAATATCTAAAAATCAGTTGCAACGAAAAAGGAGGAAAAATTTATGTATTCAGTAACTTCAAAAGACGGAACGAAAATCGCTTATGACAAAGTTGGCCGAGGACCAGCTCTAATCCTGGTAGCAGGTGCCTTTAGCTACAGAAAATTTCCGCAGCAGGTGGAATTGGCTAACCTGTTGTCCGAGTACTTCACGGTTTACAACTACGACCGCCGTGGCCGAGGAGATAGCGGTGATACACAGCCATATGATGTTGGGCGAGAAATTGAAGATCTTCAGGCTTTGATTGAAGAAGCCGGTGGATCGGCATATGTTTGGGGATTATCTTCGGGAGCTGTTCTAGCCCTATTAGCTGCAAAGAAAGGGTTAAACATTACTAAATTGGCTCTGCACGAACCGCCTTTCGTGGTAAAAACGGAGGATCGTAAGCCGCCGAAAGATTTTACAAGGCATACTGCTGAACTTATTTCCAAGGATAACAGAGCTGAAGCAATTAAGTACTTTATGACTAAGGGCATGGGGGCACCATCATTTGTTGTCAGCATGATGCGGATTATGCCAGGTGTGTGGTCTAAGCTTATGGCGGTTGCACATACGCTTCCATATGATGCTGCTTTGTTGGATGGCTATATGGAAGGAAAGGAACTGTCTGCTGAATGGTGGAGCAGTGTTACAATGCCAACGTTGGTATTAGAAGGGACAGAGAGCCCTGCATCTCTTCGTCATAGTGCTCAAGCATTGGCAAACGCACTCCCCAATGCGCAATTGTTGAGTAAAAAAGGTCTCGGCCATACTAAGAAGCTTGATACAAAAAAGATATCACCGGAGCTTACAGTATTTTTTACGGCTAATCACTAATTAGGCAAAAAATTTTCACAAAAAGTATGAAAAAAATAATTTCGATTGTCGATTTAACAGCAGGTATTCGTTGTATAAATAGAAGCGGATTTACTTGCAATTTTACACCTATTAGAATGAAGCTTCCCCATAAAAAATAGGAGGTTATTTACTTATGAGATTTATGATGATTGTAAAAGCGACTACAGACTCAGAGGAAGGAAAAATGCCTACCCCGGAACTTATTGAGGCGATGCAGAAGTATAACGAAGAATTGGTGAAAGCGGGTGTTTTATTAGCAGGAGATGGATTACATCCTAGTTTAAACGGAATAAGGATTTCCTATCCGGAACCAGGTAGTAAACCAAAGATTATGGACGGTCCGTTTACGGAGGCAAAAGAATTAATTGCGGGATATACCTTGATTGAAGTTAAATCAAGAGAAGAAGCTATTGAATGGGCATTAAGGATGCCAGATCCACATGGATTCGGACAGGGAGAAATTGAGCTTAGACAGGTATTTGAGGCGGTGGACTTGACAGATAATCCAGAATTCCTGGAAAAAGAAGCAGCACTTCGGAAACATGTAGAGGAGCGAAAAAAGTCGTGAGTTTGCCCGAAACACAACGAACGATTGAAGCGATATGGCGAATAGAGTCACCAAAACTCATTGCAAAGTTAACCGGGATGGTACGGGATATTGGTCTTGCAGAGGATCTGGCTCAAGATGCCTTGGTGATTGCTCTTGAAAAATGGCCGCATGCCGGGATACCAGACAATCCTGGTGCATGGCTGATGACGACGGCGAAACGGCGTGCGATTGATTTTTTGCGAAGAACGAAGATTCGTGATCAAAAGTATGTAGAGATTGCTAAAAATACGGATTTATATACTGAGGAAGACATAGATCATGTTCTGGATGAGGAGATTGGTGACGATCTCCTTCGTCTGATTTTTATGACCTGTCATCCAGTATTATCACAGGATGCCAGAGTTGCCTTGACACTGCGCCTGTTATGCGGACTTACCACGGAAGAAATTGCGCGTTCATTCCTCGTCGCGGAATCAACCATTGCTCAGAGAATTGTCCGTGCTAAGAGAACCCTTAACGAAAAAAAGATTCCTTTTGAGGTACCTCTTGGAGAGGAACTTAATGATCGCCTGTCGACCGTACTTGAAGTGATTTACCTTATGTTTAATGAAGGATATTCAGCAACTTCAGGGGACCACTGGATTCGTCCTTTACTATGCCAAGAGGCACTGAGACTGGGACGTGTCCTTGCCGAGATCGCACCTAATGAACCGGAAGTTCATGGACTAGTTGCTTTAATGGAAATTCAATTTTCCCGGTTCAAAACTCGAATTAATTCGAAAGGAGAACCTGTTCTTCTTATGGATCAAAACCGGGCACAGTGGGATCAATTATTGATTCGCCGTGGTTTGGCAGCACTGGAGCGCAGCCGGAAGTTAGGGCGTTCACTTGGGCCATATTCATTGCAGGCAGCCATCTCTGCTTGCCATACTCAGGCACCGACTCCAGAGGAGACAGATTGGCCACGAATTGCTGCTCTTTATGAAGCTCTTTCGATTGTAATGCCCTCGCCAATCGTAGAATTAAACCGGGCAGTTGCTATATCCATGGCATTTGGTCCGGACATTGGCATCCAGATTGTAGACGAGTTGAATGCTGACCCATCCTTAAAGAAATATCATCTATTGCCGAGTGTTCGCGGGGATCTCCTGGTGAAGCTAGAGCGTTACGATGAAGCTCGGACAGAATTTAAACGTGCTGCATCACTAACCCAGAATGAAAGTGAACGAACCCTTCTACTTAATCGCGCAATGGAATGTGGAAAAGGAACATCTACATAAATTTTTTTCCCAGCCTTGTCGATTATCTCGTTCCTTATTCGTCGTGTTGGTAAAGGAATAGTTGAGTAGCCTATTCTGCTCTTCATTTCTTCCAACTTAAACGAGGAGGGGAAAACAATGAGATTTTTATTGATTATCAAAGCCACAGAGTACTCGGAGGCAGGACTAGCCGACGGAAAGGATTACCGCGAGGCAATGATTTCGTATAAGAAGTCACTGGCTAAAAAAGGTGCACTTCTTGCCGATGAAGAGCTTCAGCCAAGTTCAACCGGGTTAAGAATAACGTATCCAAAGAAAGGTGGAAAACCACAGGTATTAGCTGGCCCGTTTCCGGTAAATCAAGACCTTATCATGGAATATATGTTGATTAATGTGAGTACGGAGGACGAGGCGCTAAACTGGGCGCTAAGAATGCCGGTTCCAAAGGTGAGAGGCAAGTACGAGATAGAATTGCGAAGACTAAAAGAGAAACTAGAGTCCATACAAGACCCTGGAATAAAGGCGATGGAAGCCTCTTTACAAGATCAGCTTAATATGTTGAAAAATTTATAATGTCAATTTCGTAAAGTTTATTTGTTTTATTCAAGAAAAGATTTTTCAGGCAGTATATAAACCCTATGAAAAGGAGCGTGTGTAAAAATGAACCAAGAAATAACTGATTTTATTGATGCATTAAAAGAACCATGGCAGGGAGAAATTGCCACTAATCTGCGGGAGGCCGTCCACAAGGCCATACCAGATGTACATGAACGCATTCAATACAAAAAGCCACATTTTCTAAAAAACGGAAAGTACGCTGCTGTTATCTCGACATCTAAAGCAGCAGTCAGCTTTACCATTTTTAATGCCGTCACATTGGATCTTCCAGAAGGCATGTTCGATGGACCTTCAGAAAGAAAGACAATGAAGCTCCGTAAAGGGGATACGATTGATTTCGAACAGCTTGTCTTATTGGTTAGTCAAGCCTCAGAAGCGCTTTAATTACAATTCAATTCTATGAGATTGGATGTAAATATTAAGAAACCCAGCTAATCTTCTCATGTGAAGATAGCTGGGTTTTTAAAGTTGGATGTGCAAAATAACACTTAAATATACGCAAATTATCAGTTAAAGTGACATATTTGTTAATTTAACCTTGTTTATTATCTAAAAGTTAGTCTATAATTAAATGTATAAAAGTTCTTAGACTTATAGACAAAGGATGATACATATTGTTAATTGGTTATGCGAGGGTTTCAACTACTGGCCAAGATTTAGAAACACAAAAGGAAATTTTGGAAAGTGAAGGGTGTAAAAAGCTTTTTGTTGAAAAAGTAACCGGAACAAGTACAAAACAAAGAGCCCAACTTTATAAAGCTATTGAATTTGCACGAGAAGGGGATACATTAGTAGTAACTAAAATAGATCGTTTAGCTCGTTCTATTATGGACTTGAGTAAGATAGTTCATGAACTAGCTGAAAAAGGGGTTAATGTAAGATTTGTAAAAGAAGATATGAAGTTTGATGGTTCAAACGAAGGAAACAGCTTACAAACACTGCTTTTTAATATTTTAGGTTCATTCGCACAATTTGAACGTGATCTTATTGTAGAAAGAACTACAGAAGGTCGGGAGAGAGCTAAGAGGCAAGGGAAACATATGGGAAGACCAGGGCAAGATGAAAAGACTTTAAAACGTGCTATTAAGCTATATAATGAACGTGAAACAAACGGAATGAGTGTAAAGGACATTGTAAAAACTACAGGAGTTCCACGTTCCACGTTATATGCAAAGATTAAATGATTCTTAAACTGAATCCGGGGCTGCCATTGGGTGGCCTTTTTGCTTAATGAACTAAAGGGGCAGGTTAGTTGAACATTGCTTTGACCTTTGTTCAACAATTGGGCCATTTAGTTGAAGATCTCATCAGATAAGCAATAATATTTAAAGGAATAATTCATTCTGATAAAGAATATTAAAAACGTGATGACAAGGAGGCGATTGTATGGCAAATCATGTAGAAAATCTATATAACTATCATGTATGGGCAAATCAACGGATTATTGATCATCTTAAGACACTTTCTCCTGAGAAATATCAAAAGGAAATGAAAAGTGTCTTTTCTTCTGTTTCAAAGGTTTTATCTCATCTCTATTTGGTGGAATATGGATGGCTTAATACCCTAGAGGGTCAGAGTATGAATGAAGCAATGCAATCTTCATTTCAAATTCAAGAAAAGATTGAGAAACTGCCCATTGAAGACTTAGAAACGGAATTTCACACTTTAACATCTCGGTTTAAATCCTTTTTGACCAGACAGGAAGATATGGAAAAGAGAATAATGTTGGATAATCCATGGGCAGGATTAAGAGAAACAAGTATATCTGAAATGGTCTTACACGTTGTGAATCATGGAACCTATCATAGAGGGAATATTTCAGCTATGTTACATCAGTTGGGTGATTCTTCAGTTATGACTGATTATGCTTTTTATTGGTATTCTTGAAATGTTATTCATTATAAATAGGCAAGAGAAGAGTAATCCATTTTTTCTTCAAAAAGGTGACGTTAGTTGAGGATCGAGAGATGTTTACACAGATCTTTCTTTGAGCTAACGAATAACTTTAATCAAACAATTGTTGATCCAAAGTAATCTCACTCTTCTACGATATTTAACATTACCAGCAAGAATAAGTTAATTGCCTCCACAATACCGGCTAATATGAGCTTCTTGTTTATTCAAGAAAAAGGCGCGATTCTTTAATAAGAATCGCTTTTCTTAATGAACTAAAGGGGCAGTTTAGTTCATTAATAACTCATTTATGAATTGATTAATGATAAAATAATGGAATAATTTCCTTGATTAAATGGGGTGAAGAAATGTATTGGAAATTAAGAATTCCTCTTTTTTTGTTTGTTATGGGTGTTACATCTGGTCTTTATCAAAAGTTTCCTAACCTTTTTCTTGTAAATACATCTTATTTTATAAGAAGTGTTGTATATATTGGCCTAATTGGATCATCTTTACTATTTTAGAAAATTCAAAAGTGAATGAAAAAAAAGTCCATATCATTATTGGGATGGTGTTAATTTTTTCAGGAACTTTATTTGATAATCTAATGGTGTAAAGACCATCCTTAATCAACTAACAGGTGCGTAGCTGAAGATCGGAGCTGTCTTTAAGGCAGCTTTTTTTATGGAACTATCGGGGCAAAATAGTTTAAAAAGGATTATCAAAGGAGTCGGTAAGAATGAGTTTAGCTTCCTACATTGGCTGTAATATAGAATTGCCTATTAACGATGATGAATATTCAGATGATTCTTTTTACATTGGAAGATGTTTTGCAGGAGATAGCGAACTGCAAAATTTAAAAAAATATCAGTTTACTAACCCTTATGTTTACGAGGTATCAAGTCATTGGGGAATTGAGATTTCGGAATATATGAATCAAGAAACCTGTGCTGAATCAAAAGTAAAACTGTTAGAACTTTGTAAAAGAATGGACAGCTATCTTGAAAAAGGGGATTATTTTGAACTGTATAGCTGTTGGATTGGAGATGAAACTGATAAGCGAGAGGGTGAGGTAACTCTCCAAATCAATAATTTTGATATTGACCAGATTGAAATACCAGAAAAAACGTTAGTGAGATTTGAAAAATAAAGGCTTCTGTGCGTTAGCTGAAGATCGGAGCTGTCTTTAAGGCGGCTTTTTCTTATGGAACTAAAGGGGCAGTTTAGTTCAATAAGGACTATGATAAGATAGAGTCAAAATACCTTATAAAGGACGACTTTTATGGATAAAAGATACTTTGAACTAGAAAATTACAAGGGTCCCCATATTCATATAGATAATTGGGAACCTTTTTGGGCAGAGGCGATTGCTTTGGAACGGTTAGACGGAAGCTGGGATGTTATGTTTTATGATTTCCAGAGTCAAGAAGAATTTGGCTTACTCTTCGGAACAAAAGAATACTACAAAGATGAAGTCGGAGGAGTTTTTCTCTTTAATGCTCAAACGGACGAGGAGTGTATAGAAAAATTCATTAAATGGGTTCATTCTAACTTACTACCTTTAAGAACAAATAAGTGATTATCCTTGTTGCACTAACAGGTGAGTTGTTTAAGATCGGAGCTGCCTTTAAGGCAGCTTTTTCCTATGCAACTATCGGGGCAGGATAGTTCTAGAAGCGTAACTTATTCGAACCTTGATTATTGACTATTTTTGTATCAACACCTAAAATTTAGTTAATGATATTAATTGGGCGGTGTGAATTTGTTAACTTCTATAAATATCCCAGGATTAATTCTAACTTCTCTTTTCGCAATATTAGTTTTGTTTTTACTAAGAAAACTAGTGCAATCTATTAGACGGTAAAACCGTCTTTTTTTTTATGTCACATTATATTCGCCTCTACAATAAGTCTTATGGAACTAAAGGGGCAGCATTCCTGTAATAACTGAAAATGCGGTTTGAATGAAAAAAGACCTCTTGATAAGATGAATATGTCCTGAGCTGGCCAGCTAAAAGGGACAAAACATCTACTCGGAGGTCTTA
>NZ_JBYSYV010000057.1:0-3541 GCF_058783805.1 Peribacillus sp. FW305-BF15
TACGGGAGTCAACTATTAGCTGCTTAATTTATAGGTCTTTTTTTAAGACTGTCCATTTTGAAGGGCACAGTTCAAATGATCAGGGGCCTTACCTCTTTCTATGGTTTTTGCAAGGTTATCGTTACCGTTTTCTCTTCAGTACCTCGGTATACTTTAATTTTTACTTTATCGCCGATTTTCTTATTTGTATATAAGTATTTCCTTAATGCTGCGGAAGTATTTATTTTCGTTCCATCAATCTCAACAATGATATCCTGTTGCCTTAGCCCTCCATTCGCCGCAGCCGATCCCGCTTCTATACTCGTCACCATTACACCGGACTTTACGGCTTCAGGAACATTTTGAATGTAATATTGCGGCAGTTCTTCCATACTGGCCAAGCTGACTCCTAAATATGGACGTGTGATTTTTCCATTTTCAATCAGTTCCGTAACAATCGGAATCACATCATTACTTGGTATGGCAAACCCTAAGCCTTCCACACCGTTTTCAGAAATCTTCAGACTGTTTATGCCGATCACTTCCCCAGCGGTGTTGATCAATGCACCGCCGCTATTGCCAGGGTTGATTGCTGCATCGGTTTGAAGGACATCAAGTGCCCACTCCCCGTCCGCGGTATCGACTGAAATGGTGCGTCCGTTGGCACTGACGATTCCTTGTGTAACCGATCTTGAAAAATCAAGTCCAAGTGGGTTGCCAATTGCCAATACCTCTTCACCTGGACGCATGCTATCAGAATTCCCGAATTTAATTCCCTCTGGTGCTTTCGAGGCATCAATTGTCAAAACCGCTAAATCCGTCAAAGCATCGGCCCCGACAACAGCTGCCGTTGCCTTTTGTCCGTCATATAATGAAATTTCGACTTCCTTAGCTCCTTCAATAACATGATTGTTCGTGATGATATAGGCCTTCCCATCAGCTTTTTTATAAATGACCCCTGAGCCAGTTCCGCTCTCAACCGTTTCGCTCTCCGTGCTTTGCCGCTGGTACGGGTTCTGGCTTTGCATCTCCTGTAAATTCACGACCCCTACAATCGATTTGGATGCTGATTCGACCATCTCTGCCCTATCATTTGAATCCGTACTTGTCGATAACTTTTCCGCCGTGACATTTTTATCCTTTTCAACACTGTCCGTTTGCTGTACACCTGCCGTTTCGGTTGACTCATTCACTGAACTTTTCCCTTGATCTATAAAGTCTCCGCCAAATAGAAATACAGATGATGTAACCATAGAAGCAACCGTTCCGGAAACAAGGCTAGTTATCCAGAGAGATTTACCCTTTTTCCGTTCTGCCTTGATTCTGACTTGCTCCTCACCATTATAATTCTCCATCTTTATCCCTCCTATGATTGTCCTTTACTTGCCTCAATCATAAACAGGAATTATTAAAAAATCCTTAAGAAAATAAAGAATTCGGCTATCCTTTAACAAAAATCATAAAATTTTATCGAATCCTGTATGTTGCCGTACAACAAAATAAAAAGGCCACAACAGAGGCCCCCCATTCGAGCATTCATTTATCCTTACATGACTTCATAAACTTCTTTGGTCTCCTTATTCACACCATACCAGCCCCAAGTGGTTTTGTGTCCGCTTTTCTGACTAGGTTCATCTACCTCGAAAACATGAAAAATATAATCTCCCTTTTCGGCATCATGATCATATTCTATTTGCAATTGCGAAAAGTTTTCCATATCCACGTAATCCCTCACAAGCTTCTCCGCCTGAGATTTACTTAATGAACGATCCGAATCCTTGCTTCCTTCTTTGCCTTTTGTATCCGTTGCCGCCTCATCTTCTGCTTTGGATTCTTCCTCGGTTGTTTCCTCCGTGGATTTCACTTCATCATTTCCCACTACTGCTTCTATCGTGGCGGAGTCTGATACCGGGTGCATTTCCGCCGCCTTTGAAACCATTTGTTTACCTTCCCGGTATTTTGCTTTATATGCGGTTGCTTCTTCAAAATCTTTTTTGGCCGATTCAAAATCCTGTTCGTCGTATTTCTTCATTCCACTCGCCAGCAAACCTGAAAGATCCATTAACTCCCTTGATTTAGGTGTTTTTGCTTCTTTATAAGCTAATTCAAATGCCTCGTGGGCTTCTAAATAATTTTCCTCATTCAACTGACTTTTCCCTAAATCCATATTGGAATCATAATTCCTTGTTACGCAGCCTGAAGCAATCAACACAAAAAAAACAACCATGATTGACCTCTTCACTATATCACCACTCCATTTACCATATTATTCTGTAAATCCATCTTAAACCATTTGATAAGGAGTCCGATACCTTTATTTCCTATCTTTTTCATTAAGGAAATGTTTACTTTCATGATTAACTTTTTACAAATAGTGGTACAGAATAGATAAATGCCGGAAAGGGTGATGTGCAGAATGATACAGGAAAAACATACCTACCATGTCGATTTGGTCAGCGGTGACGTACTCGGACAAAAACTTGAAGAGAATCCGAGCTTTACGGTGCACGCAACTGATGAGGAACTTGCAGAATTGAAACAATGCTTGGAGGAACACCGAAAAGATGACCTGGAGGCATATGCCCGATCACATGTGCCCTACCTTCTCTATCATCATGACCGGGCAAATGATAAATACGATGCAGCCATGAAAAGGCTTTATGCCTTAATTTATAAATTAGGAGATGAAACGGCACGAAATCATATTGAAGAAATTGGCATATTGAAAGATAACAAATTCGAGGGAAATGAAGAAGTGCAAAATTTCAAATAAAAAATAGAACAGAACCTGAAATTCAAAGGTTCTGTTCTTTTATGATCAGTTTTCCAAAAGGTTTTCATTCCCTTGTGAATCACTATGCATTTTTAGAAGAGAGTATTTTTAATCTACATATTTATCCTTCAAATAATCCGAACCGATACCGCCAATAACCGTCAAAGCAAATGGTAAAAAACTCGCTAAAACTGGCATGCTCTTTAAAATGGTAATATCCGTGCCAGCAAATTTGTTAAGACCAAAAATAATTAATTTAGACACTAACAAAAATGCTCCTATTAGTAACAAGATATCAAAAAACATTTTCCAATTTGGAAATGCTAACTGCTTACTTTCCCGTATTATTTTTTCTTTCAATTCCTCGTCACTCCTTAATAATTCATCTACCGTAATCTGAAATAAATCACTTAGATTAATGAGTACTTCAATACTTGGATAATTTTTTCCCGTTTCCCATTTGGACACAGATTGGCGACTCACATGAATCTTCTCTGCAAGATCATTTTGTGACCAATTTCTTTTTTCCCGTTCTTTTTTTAAACGTTCGCTAAAAATCATAATGAGTTCATCGCCTTTCCTACTCCTAGTATTGTGAGATGAATCGTGCAAAGTAAAGATAGTAATAAGCGCAATACTATGCAACCTATGAGTGACACCGAGGAAAACCTTGATATATCAAGGGTATCCGTTTAACTTTATGGAACTGCTGCATAAGAAACTCCTATGGCGGCGCTCCTCGCCGCCACCATCTACTACGAAAATCTAAACTCAAAAATAGAGTCTAAC
>NZ_JBYSYV010000058.1:0-2973 GCF_058783805.1 Peribacillus sp. FW305-BF15
TTTTTTCAAAGCATCTGTAAGATCTTTTTTAACGGTTAAGTTAGAAAGGGCGCACGGTGGATGCCTTGGCACTAGGAGCCGATGAAGGACGGGACTAACACCGATATGCTTCGGGGAGCTGTAAGTAAGCTTTGATCCGGAGATTTCCGAATGGGGAAACCCACTGTTCGTAATGGAACAGTATCTTTACCTGAATACATAGGGTACTGAAGGCAGACCCGGGGAACTGAAACATCTAAGTACCCGGAGGAAGAGAAAGCAAACGCGATTTCCTGAGTAGCGGCGAGCGAAACGGAATTAGCCCAAACCAAGAGGCTTGCCTCTTGGGGTTGTAGGACACTCAACATGGAGTTACAAAGGAACGGGGTAAATGAAGCGACCTGGAAAGGTCCGTCGAAGAAGGTAAAAACCCTGTAGTTGAAACTTCGTTCCCTCCTGAGTGGATCCTGAGTACGGCGGGACACGAGAAATCCCGTCGGAAGCAGGGAGGACCATCTCCCAAGGCTAAATACTCCCTAGTGACCGATAGTGAACCAGTACCGTGAGGGAAAGGTGAAAAGCACCCCGGAAGGGGAGTGAAATAGATCCTGAAACCGTGTGCCTACAAGTAGTCAAAGCCCGTTAATGGGTAATGGCGTGCCTTTTGTAGAATGAACCGGCGAGTTACGATTTCATGCGAGGTTAAGTTGATGAGACGGAGCCGCAGCGAAAGCGAGTCTGAATAGGGCGAATGAGTATGAGGTCGTAGACCCGAAACCAGGTGATCTACCCATGTCCAGGGTGAAGTTCAGGTAACACTGAATGGAGGCCCGAACCCACGCACGTTGAAAAGTGCGGGGATGAGGTGTGGGTAGCGGAGAAATTCCAATCGAACCTGGAGATAGCTGGTTCTCTCCGAAATAGCTTTAGGGCTAGCCTCAAGATGAGAGTATTGGAGGTAGAGCACTGATTGGACTAGGGGCCCCCAACGGGTTACCGAATTCAGTCAAACTCCGAATGCCAAATACTTATTCTTGGGAGTCAGACTGCGAGTGATAAGATCCGTAGTCGAAAGGGAAACAGCCCAGACCACCAGCTAAGGTCCCAAAGTATACGTTAAGTGGAAAAGGATGTGGAGTTGCTTAGACAACCAGGATGTTGGCTTAGAAGCAGCCACCATTTAAAGAGTGCGTAATAGCTCACTGGTCGAGTGACTCCGCGCCGAAAATGTACCGGGGCTAAACGTATCACCGAAGCTGTGGATTGACACCGTATGGTGTCGATGGTAGGAGAGCGTTCTAAGGGCGTTGAAGTCAGACCGGAAGGACTGGTGGAGCGCTTAGAAGTGAGAATGCCGGTATGAGTAGCGAAAGAAGGGTGAGAATCCCTTCCACCGAATGCCTAAGGTTTCCTGAGGAAGGCTCGTCCGCTCAGGGTTAGTCGGGACCTAAGCCGAGGCCGAAAGGCGTAGGCGATGGACAACAGGTTGATATTCCTGTACCACCTATACATCGTTTGAACGATGGGGGGACGCAGAAGGATAGGGTAAGCGCGCTGTTGGATATGCGCGTCCAAGCAGTTAGGCCGGAAACGAGGCAAATCCCGTTTCCATTAAGGCGGAGCTGTGATGGCGAGGGAAATATAGTACCGAAGTTCCTGATTCCACGCTGCCAAGAAAAGCCTCTAGTGAGATGTAAGGTGCCCGTACCGCAAACCGACACAGGTAGGCGAGGAGAGAATCCTAAGGTGTGCGAGAGAACTCTCGTTAAGGAACTCGGCAAAATGACCCCGTAACTTCGGGAGAAGGGGTGCTTTTTAGGGTGAATAGCCCAGAAAAGCCGCAGTGAATAGGCCCAGGCGACTGTTTAGCAAAAACACAGGTCTCTGCGAAGCCGCAAGGCGAAGTATAGGGGCTGACACCTGCCCGGTGCTGGAAGGTTAAGGGGAGAGGTTAGCGCAAGCGAAGCTTTGAACCGAAGCCCCAGTAAACGGCGGCCGTAACTATAACGGTCCTAAGGTAGCGAAATTCCTTGTCGGGTAAGTTCCGACCCGCACGAAAGGTGTAACGATCTGGGCACTGTCTCAACGAGAGACTCGGTGAAATTATAGTACCTGTGAAGATGCAGGTTACCCGCGACAGGACGGAAAGACCCCGTGGAGCTTTACTGCAGCCTGATATTGAATTTTGGTACAGCTTGTACAGGATAGGTAGGAGCCTGAGAAGCCGGAGCGCCAGCTTCGGTGGAGGCGTTGGTGGGATACTACCCTGGCTGTATTGAAATTCTAACCCGCGCCCCTTATCGGGGTGGGAGACAGTGTCAGGTGGGCAGTTTGACTGGGGCGGTCGCCTCCTAAAGAGTAACGGAGGCGCCCAAAGGTTCCCTCAGAATGGTTGGAAATCATTCGTAGAGTGTAAAGGCACAAGGGAGCTTGACTGCGAGACCTACAAGTCGAGCAGGGACGAAAGTCGGGCTTAGTGATCCGGTGGTTCCGCATGGAAGGGCCATCGCTCAACGGATAAAAGCTACCCCGGGGATAACAGGCTTATCTCCCCCAAGAGTCCACATCGACGGGGAGGTTTGGCACCTCGATGTCGGCTCATCGCATCCTGGGGCTGTAGTCGGTCCCAAGGGTTGGGCTGTTCGCCCATTAAAGCGGTACGCGAGCTGGGTTCAGAACGTCGTGAGACAGTTCGGTCCCTATCCGTCGCGGGCGCAGGAAATTTGAGAGGAGCTGTCCTTAGTACGAGAGGACCGGGATGGACGCACCGCTGGTGTACCAGTTGTCTTGCCAAAGGCATAGCTGGGTAGCTACGTGCGGACGGGATAAGTGCTGAAAGCATCTAAGCATGAAGCCCCCCTCAAGATGAGATTTCCCATGGCGCAAGCTAGTAAGATCCCTGAAAGATGATCAGGTTGATAGGTCAGAGGTGGAAGCATGGTGACATGTGGAGCTGACTGATACTAATAGATCGAGGACTTAACCAACGCTTTT
>NZ_JBYSYV010000059.1:0-2939 GCF_058783805.1 Peribacillus sp. FW305-BF15
GGCTGACCTCCGTTTTGGCCGCCCATCATCATGTCCGGCTGACCTCCGTTTTGGCCGCCCATCATCATGCCTGGCTGACCTCCGTTTTGGCCGCCCATCATCATGTCCGGCTGACCTCCGTTTTGGCCGCCCATCATCATGCCTGGCTGGCCTCCGTTTTGGCCGCCCATCATCATGCCTTGTGGCTGACCTCCGTTTTGGCTGCCCATCATCATGCCTTGTGGCTGACCTCCATTTTGGCCGCCCATCATCATGAATCCATCTGATTCTACTGACTCATCATCAAATTGATATTGCATATCCATTCCCATCTGAGACTCGTTAGGTGACATCCCTGGGTATGGGGCCTGTTGCTGTGATTGAACGGATTGATATTGGTTATAATCCGGATGGTGATGTGCATTGGCATCCATCCCTTGGTTCCCTTGATACTGTCCCTTCACATCCGGGCCATAAGTTCCAAGTAGCCCCTTATTACAGCCGCAATCTTCCTCTTCCTCACCGGCAGTCTGTGAAAACTGAGGGAAGTTTTGATTGTAGGAAGATGATTCGCCTGGTGACTCATAATCTTGTTGCATATATGAACCCGCTTGAGGTTGTTGATTCATTCCTCCATAATAATGGTGCGGAACCGGTGCGGAGGCTTGATATGGATAATATTGCTGGCTTGGTGCATTCATGCTCGCCCCTTGGACAAATCCATGATCCATCATTTCCATGTCAGGAGATTCTCCCCAAATATCAGAGCTCTCTTCCATCATTTGATAACCATGCATTTCCGGAGCCGCCTGATACCCTTGAACGCCTTGGTATGGGGCTTGCATGCCTTGCATGTGCATATGCGCCCACGGTGGCGGTTGAATGCAATAGCCGCTTCCAGGCAAGATTGGCGTTACTGGAATACAATCATCCACCGGCTCATCCTGAGCTGACTGTACAGCTGGCTTTTTCTTCTTCTTCTTTTTAGTGACTGCAGGCTCTTCTTTTTTCTTTGGTAAAGGCGGTGGTGCAGGAGGCTTTTGCACACTCATATTGGTCATGTTGACCATATAATAATTATTGACATCGATCTCCGGAATTACCGGCATAGGCACCGGCATTTCTTTTGGAACAACTTTTTGCTTTTCTTTAATGATAGGCTTTGGCTGAATGATTTGCTGCTCTTTTTTTGGTTTTTGAACGATTGGTTGCTCTTTAACAGGCTGTTGAAATTTCGGTTGCTCTTTAACGGGCTGTTGAAATTTTGGCTGTTCTTTCACCGGTTGTTGAAATTTCGGCTGTTCTTTTACCGGTTGTTGAAATTTTGGCTGCTCTTTTACGGGCTGTTGAAATTTCGGCTGTTCTTTTACAGCCGGTTTTTGCATGATTTGCTGCTCTTTCATAGGTGCTGGCTGAGCCTTATACTGTTGAATTTGGGATTCTTTCATTCCCGGCTGAATATTCACGTTTGGTTTACCCGTTTCTTTTATTACAGCTCCGGATGTCCCTGGAATTTTAATTTTCATTCCGGGCATCATCATGTCCGGGTTGCTCAATTGCGCGTTAACTTTTTTAAGTTCTTCAAAACTGACGCCGTATTTTTTGGCGAGTTTCCAAAGTGTATCGCCTTTTTGGACTATATGAATTTTCACGCTGTTAACCCCTCCTGTGCATATGTCCATATATTCTATGAAGCATTGGGTGAAATGCTATTATTTTTATCATGAAAACTTATGCGTGAAAAATGACTTTTATGATTGGTTCAATGATTTAGGGACATGGGAGCTACTTTTTTGGAGAAGTAATAAATGATATGACATCTTAAAAAAGGAGATTCCATTGCATTCAGGATGCAATGGTTTTTTAGTTATGTTCTGAAATGCTTCATTCAAGCTTCTGTCTAAACTTAGGGAAATACGGGTATAAGAAAGTAAATGGCCTAAGGCTTTGTCTTCAGGTACTTATCTTACATTCCTGGGGGGAATACTAATGAAATGGAAAGGTAGACAGGGCAGCTCGAATGTAGAGGACAAAAGAGGGATGACCGGAAAAAGCATGGCAGGAATCGGCGGAGGGGTCGGATTGGTAATTGTCTTGATCGTGACTCTCCTTGGCGGTAATCCAAGTGATTTGCTGGGCAGCTTGAATTCTACTGAGCCGAACAATGGCAGCTCTTATGTCGAAACGGATGAAGAGAAGGAGCTTGCGCAGTTCGTATCTGTCGTCCTTGCAGAAACGGAACAGGTCTGGACAAAAGAATTCCGTAAAAATGGACTGGAATATAGGGAACCTACCCTTGTCATGTATTCAGGCAGTGTCGAATCGGCATGCGGGATGGCAGCTTCTTCGGTAGGGCCATTTTATTGTCCTGGTGACAAGAAACTATATATTGATCTCAGCTTTTATCAAGAGTTGAAGCAAGAATTCCAGGCACCCGGGGATTTCGCCATGGCCTATGTCATTGCCCACGAGGTCGGACATCATGTTCAGACACTTTTAGGGACACCGGAAAAGGAAATGCCCGATCGGTCAAATGTCAGCGAGACTGAATATAATAGGTATTCTGTCCGTCTTGAATTACAGGCCGATTATTTGGCTGGAGTGTGGGCACATCATGTCCAAGGAGAGAATTTGCTTGAAGAAGGCGATCTTGAGGAAGCCTTGAATGCAGCAAGTGGTGTGGGAGATGACCGTATCCAAAAAAAGGCACAGGGGTACGTGGTTCCAGACAGCTTCACGCACGGTACATCCGAACAGAGAAAACGGTGGTTCAATAAAGGATTTAAATCCGGTGATATGAATGAAGGCAATACTTTTAAAGCGAATAGCCTTTAAAATTTCTACTTGTTTCAAAACATGAAAAAAGGGGGAGTTTATCCCCCTTTCAGACTGTAGACAAACTCGATGAAAATCGAGTTTGTCTATTTTTATGGCTTGTACAATTTGGACGTTGATTTCCA
>NZ_JBYSYV010000060.1:0-2375 GCF_058783805.1 Peribacillus sp. FW305-BF15
CGAAGGTTGGCTGGTTTCTTGCGCTTATTTTCTTCGTAAACAGCTTGATTGTGTTCTTTTCGCTCTAACCAAATCTGTAAAGTTAAACAAGTTAGATAGCAATATTGAGAAAAACTGCGTATTTAAGAGATAAGTGTTTGTTTATTGAGGGAGATTAGTTGAATAACAATTGAGCTATTAAACCTCAAATACTGGACTATTTTTCTTAAAATTAAGAAAGATAAATTTTGAGTTGAGTTTTATGAAAAGGCTATATATATTGATTGTTACCATTCCGATGTTGTTTTTTTGTTCAATTCAAGGATACGCACAACCTAAAGAATGTCCTGTGTTAAGTCAATTAGAGAAAAGATCGATTAAGGATAAAAAAGAGGTAATAAAAGCGTTAAATACTTTAATACCAAAAACTTATGGAACTGGAATAGATGATTGGATTGTGTATTGGTCATCTAGGCGGAGGAATTTGAATACCTTTATGACCTATGTTTTAAAACATTTAAAATAAAATACCAAAAGTGAGTGAAATTTCATGGGCAAAAGAGTCTTTATTTCTATATTTATCGCTGCAATTCTTTCCGTTGTTATTTGTTCCATACTTCGTGCCAATGGCATTCACAATTTTCATAGTGAAAATTCAACTGTTCAAGCATTAATATATTTGGTCATTTGTTTATTGATTTTCTTTGTTTTTAAAAAGAAGTCTGAAAGATAAGACTTATACACTTGTCAAAATCTTGTTCAACTAACGGGTACATTACTTGAATATCCTACTGGATTGAAAGAAATTCTCAATAAGGAGAATTTCTTTATTTTGGTATTATTCTATCCAATATCCATTTCAATTTCTCTTTCTCTTCTTAAGATACTTATCTCAATTCATCCCAATATAAAAAGACATACTCTGGTTCATGCTCTTTTTTCAACTCATCAACACTTGCTATTATTTCTAAAGTTTTCTTTTTATTCGTACGTAAAGTATTACTAGCGTTCTGTTTTAAACCCTTTTCATCCATGATATACACACTCCTTTTTAGCATAGTTTGTGTCCTGCCCCTCTTCTTATTCTTGTTTTTGCAAGGAATGTAATCAGTTGAAATATTCAATAAAAGAAGGAAAATGGAATGTATTATGAAAAATCAGCTTACATAGTTCACTCTAATATATGTCTTATGCTGCTTTGTTCATTTCACACGTGCAAATAGAGGCTAAAGGAAACAAACATTAAAAAGATTCTTGTTTGTATAAGAGAACATATTGTGAAACATTTCACTTAAAGTAACGGGGAGGTTAGTTATGTTGAATTAAATGCTTTAGCCGCCATTTTGTTTGGCGGTTTTCTGTTGCCAATAAAAAAATATTTTTTGTAACAAAATTGACTTGAATCGGATATATAGACGAAAGGAGGAAAAGGCTTGGGAGAACTAGATGAAATTTATAGCAATTATGCTGAAGAAGTTGTTAAATATCTAATGTGTCTTTGTCATAACTCAGATTTATCAGAAGAACTAACACAAGAAACCTTCTATCAAGCTGTAAAATCCATTGATAGATATAATGGTGAATGTAAAATGTCAGTTTGGCTTTGTCAAATAGCGAAGCACTCCTATTATAAGCATCTTGAACGTAATAAGAAACAACAAAGACATATGCTTCAAGATGACGCAATGCATACTTCTCCTGAAGCTGAACTTATTTATTCGGAAGACAAAATTGCCCACAACAGAAGTGACTGAAAAAGAAGAAAAACAACTTCTTGCCATTTTTAAAAAGTATAATAAAAAACTTAATTTGTTAGCTGTTTTACCAGTAGCAGATATAGAAGATTGGTTGCAAGAAAATGCTTCTGTAAAACAGAAACCTACAACGATCTATCCTATTGGGTACAATAAAGCTGCCATCGTCATTAAGAACGAGGGGATACTTAGGAAGAATGAGCCTATTACCCCTAGTGGTTATGATTTAGGAACTGTTGTTAATTGGTGATGTCTCTCAATAGTCTGTTCGTACGAATTTTTATATTCATATTGAATGATCCATCGATTATTTTAGTGCGTCCCAGTAGATTAATTTAAAGATGAAACACGTAGGGTGTTTTTTTTGTATTCATTAACAAGATGGTTTCAAGAGGAAAGTGTTATTAGAGATTCTTATTTTACGGATTAAATGTTGACACTAAAGAAAAATAGCAGTATGATAATGAAGTCGCCTAATTAATGAGCGATTTAAAAAAAGAAATACTTCGTAGAAGTTGACAACTATTCAACGTTATGTTACGATGAATTAGTTGAAAAAAACTACAACAAATTGCTCTTTGAAAACTGAACAAAACAAAGCGCCAACGTTAAATTTTAAGTGAGCACACACTATCAAAAAAG
>NZ_JBYSYV010000061.1:0-2086 GCF_058783805.1 Peribacillus sp. FW305-BF15
TTTACGTCCTTCAAAAAATTAGAATATGGTGGGCTTATTTTGTATGGCCTTTCACGAATATATTTTCATACAAAAAAGGCTGCCACAGCAACCTCCCTTTTTAAAGTAAGACCCATTAGTTCAGTAATTTTTAATAAAACATCATATCTAAGGAAATTGGAACAAATAGTAAAACTGTTGCAAACCAAATGGGGTAGCTAAACGAGCAGAAGAAATTGCTTAATCAACAATTATGGCTAACGTAACCTGCAACCAGGAAAGTACTACATTGAGCACGTAGATGAACAAAATGGAACAAGTACAATCCATTCACTTGTTAACCTAGTAATAAACAAAGTGTGTGTAACCAGCTTATAAGAACAGTAATTTGTCCATATTTCTTCGATACATTAATTAACTTCCACCTTCGGGTATGGTTTCATGTTAGATTAAGTTCATGGACCATCTTCGTTAACAATCTATCCCCTTGTTTAAGTCTACACCATATCTCTTTGCCACCTCTTTGCTGACGGATTCTCGCTTTTACACATCCCTCGCGATTAAGGGAATAATAAGAAAGCAGACCCTGCTACTACGGTAACTAACGTAAACAAATTCTAACACCAACATCAGCAAGCGCATAATCATCTAACGTTTTACTTTCCCCTTCGAATCTACGATATTAAAAAAGACTATTCCCACTGCTACTGTCCCAGTCGAACATCCCCATACTTGGAACGATTCATGATGATTGGGAATACAGTATCTTCTTTTTTAAAAAAATATATTTATTAAATTGTGGCAGTCAACGGATTATGTTGCTTAATTTCTTGTATTGATAGATTTAACGAATAGTTCCCATAATCGAGAATTTTATTAAGAAAAAGATTCAATAGTTCTTGAGAGTTAACTTTTATTTTTAAATGGTAACAACCTTCTCCCGATACTCGGTGAGCTTCAACTATCTCATTTCTATCTTTAATAAAACGTATAAACGAATCATGGTTTGCTGTTTCCATATAAATAATGACAAATGCTGTATAAGAAAGTCCTAATTTCATTTCATCGACTATTAGTGAGTAGGCTTTAATTACTCCATTTTCCTCAAGTTTTTTAATCCGATTTCCTACTGCTTGTCCCGTCATATGAATTTGTTCACCTAAGTCTTTCCACTGAATACGTGAATTTTCGGATAATAACCGAAGGATTTGAAAATCAATGTTATCAAGTTCCATAATAAATTCCTTTCACCATGAAATGCTTTGATATAAAAGTGTTTCATCAAAGTATCGATAGAAATCAATATATCATTTATCATTATATTGTACTAAAATTTTTTAAAGAGGTGGAAAAAATGAGCACAGCTTTAATCATTGTCGATATTCAAAATGACTATTTTCCAAATGGAAAGATGGAATTAAGCAACCCTGAAAAAGCAGCCGCTAATGCTGCTAAAGTTCTTGAATGGTTTAGGCAGAATAACAAAGATAATATTTTTCATGTCCAGCATATCGCTAGTGATCCTAGGTTAGGCTTTTTTCTTCCGAATACGGATGGAGTTAAACTGAATGAAGCTGTTCTACCATTAGAACACGAAAGCATTATCATAAAACATTTCCCTAACAGCTTTTTACAGACTGAATTAGAAAGCAAATTAAAAGAAAAAGGAGTAACAAAGCTAGTGATTGTAGGTATGATGACGCATATGTGCATTGATGCCACAGTCAGGGCTGCAGTGGATTTAGGCTTTGAAACTACTCTTATTGAAGATGCATGTGCGACAAGGGACTTATCTTATCAAGATAAGGTCGTTCCAGCTGAACAGGTCCATTATGCCTTTGTCAGCGCACTTAACGGTATGTATGCCAGTGTAATTTCGACCGAGGATTTCCTGGAATAAATAAATAAATAAATAAATAATACAACCTTGTAGAACCAATAATTTATTGTAAGTGGGAGCTTGTTTTTAAACAAGCTCCCAGACTGTAGACAAACTCGATGAAAAAAATTGAGTTTGTCTATTTTTATGACTTGTACAATTTGGACGTTGATTTCCACTCCAGGCACTCGCTTTCCGCGGGCGGTCGGGGAGCCTCCTCGGCTTTCG
>NZ_JBYSYV010000062.1:0-1769 GCF_058783805.1 Peribacillus sp. FW305-BF15
ATCGAGTAGGGGGAAAATAAGTTTATTTTCGCCCCTCTCACAACACCGTACGTACGGTTCGCGTATACGGCGTTTCAATTTATATCACAGTGTGTACTTTTAGATAATGTTCTAAAGCAGAGGGGACTCCCCTCTGCTTTAGTCTTTTGTTTGAGATTGCTCTTTGGACGACTTTGGATACTCCTATGAATCGGTAACCTTTTCGACAGTAGGTTAATCCTTTCGCTTCTTCCTCCGGAATTCCTAGTTGAATAAGCGATTTAATTTGTTTCTTCGCTACTTTCCATTGTTTCCATATGATGACCCTAATTCTAGAGCGAAGCTTTGTGTCTATTCGTTCCGTCGTTTTTTTCATGTTTGCCACTCTGAAGTAGTTTACCCATCCAACTATTACTTGGTTCAATTTCAATATTCGGTAGTCTAGTGGCACATTCCAATTTCGCTTTGTCAGTTGTCGAAGTTTCCTTTGAAACTTCTGTACAGAACTTGGATGAGGTTTCACTTTGTAGTTGTTGTTATTAGTGTCGTAATAATACCCAAATCCTAAGAATTTCAACTCTTTTGGACGTGAGATTCTACTCTTCTCTACGTTGACTATCAGGCCTAATTTCTCTTCTATAAATCTCACGATTGTGCTCATTACTCGGTTCGCTGCCTTTTCACTTTTCACAAAGATAAGGGCATCATCAGCGTACCTCACGAACCTTAATCCTCTTTTCTCCAGTTCCTTATCAAGTTCGTTTAACATTATATTACTTAATAGTGGACTGAGGTTGCCTCCTTGCGGAGTACCGACAGGTGTGTCTTCATATTTTCCATTCACCATGACTCCACTGACTAAGTATTTTCTGATTAACGAGATGACATTTCCGTCTTTTATTGTGTTGGATATGATTCTCATGAGTTTATTGTGATGGACGGTATCGAAGAACCTTTCAAGATCAATGTCGACTACCCAATCATGTTCATCATTCAGAAACTCCAGGCTTCTAATTATCGCCATTTCACAACTTCTTTTTGGTCTGAAACCGTAACTGAATTCACTGAATTGCTTTTCAAATAGTGGACTGAGAACTTGATGAATGGCTTGTTGAACGACTCTATCCACTACTGTTGGTATTCCCAATTTGCGCATCTTTCCATTTTCTTTTGGGATCTCCACTCTTAAGGCAGCTTGTGGTTGGTATTTTCTTGTTCTGATGCGCTGACGCAGTTCATCTTTGTTCTCTTTCAGGTATTGCTTTAGTTCGTCGACTGTTACTCCGTCGACCCCACTTGCACCTTTATTTTTATAGACACGTATGTAGGCTTCGTTCATATTTTTATTACTTAGGATTTGTTCTAAAAGTTCCACACTCGTTTCTCCTTTCCTCTCACGTAGTAAGTGATATCTCCATTTTGGTTATTCTTTGAGGTACGCTCATACTTTCACCATTAACACATTCGGAGTCCGTCACTTACGCATTCGTGGCGTTGAAACACTATAAATTGTTCAGCCCTTCATGAAATTATTTCAATACTATGGCTTCTGCTGACTTCTTGCGACTAACCTTTTTCGACTGTACTTCTGTACATCCGCAAGACCTCCCAGGGTAAGACACCTATCTTTCCTCTTTTACTCGCCTGATTTACTCTATAAAGTTACGCACATCTTTTGGACTTTAACTTGTCTTGGAGTTTAGTCCCTTTATAGAGCCTTAGTATCAGATTCCTGTTCGTCGAGCCAAGATTTTATTCCACGCTTCCTCCAGCCCTTACCTCACGATAAG
>NZ_JBYSYV010000063.1:0-1617 GCF_058783805.1 Peribacillus sp. FW305-BF15
CATAAGAAACTCCTATGGCGGCGCTCCTCGCCGCCACCATCTACTACGAAAATCTAAACTCAAAAATAGAGTCTAACCCATAAACCCCTTGACGATAATGGATGATAACAATACAACCAGGCTGAACTTTTTTTGGTGGATCTTAAGGAAGATACCCTGTATAAGAAACTGGTTGTGACAGTATGGAAGAACCATTTAGTGTACTGCTAGTACGTATACAAAAATTTTTGTAACAAATCTACTGTCATATGTATTGTTAATCTTTTATTGAGGTGATTCTCCTATGGAAGCAATGATTGAACGGTGTGCTGGCCTAGATGTACACCAAGAAACAGTAGTAGCCTGTGTATTATTTGGTCCATTAGATAAAAAGCCAAAGACCTCTATTGAAACTTTTTCAACTACAACAACGGGACTGTTGGCTTTAAGTGATTGGCTCTCTACCCTTCAGGTATCCGATGTTGTGATGGAAAGTACCGGAGTCTACTGGAAACCAATATGGAATATACTCGAAGGATCTTTTCACCTTGTTCTTGCCAATGCCAGGCATGTCAAAAATGTTCCAGGGCGTAAAACTGATGTGAAAGATGCCGAATGGCTTGCCAAGCTTCTAAGATGCGGACTTATTGAAAGCAATTTTGTCCCACCAGAGGATATTCGTGATTTACGAGATCTTACTCGTTATCGAAAAAAATTGATTCATCATCGCACCTCAGAGCAGAATCGCATTCACAAAATTCTTCAAGATGCTAATATCAAGCTAACATCCGTGCTATCAGACATTTTTGGTGTATCGGGACGCCGTATCCTTGAAGCGATTCTAAACGGTGAAAAAATAGAGACCGATGGTCTTCGAAAAATGGTGGATTGGCGAACAAAAGCAAGTATTACTGACATTGCCCATGCAATTAATGGTCGTATTCGCCGTCATCACCGTGATATGTTGCGTTACCATTGGGATCATATGAGTTATTTAGAAAAAGCCATAGAAGAATTGGAAAAACAAATCGATCAACTCCTGTCCCCCTATCGTAAGGAAGTAGAATTATTGGATGGTATACCTGGTGTGAACAAAGCTGCCGCAGCTACTTTTATTGCGGAGATGGGCGTTGATATGTCCGTATTTAAGTCGGCTAAACATCTTGCATCTTGGGCTGGTGTGAGTCCCGGAAATTACGAAAGTGCTGGTAAAAAAAAAACGAGTAAAACCACACAAGGAAATAAAGCATTAAAAACGATGGCCGTAGAGTGTGTATTAGCGACATCAAGGCAAAATAACCGAATTGCTTCACATCGAAAAAGGATTACCAAACGGCAGGGAAAAATGAAGGGAAGAATCGCTTCTGCCCATTTACTATTAACGATTGCTTACAACATCTTAAAAACAGGAGAACCCTATCATGAACTAGGTTCAAATTACCTTGAAGAAAAACAAATGAACAAAGAATTAAAAATGATCGAATACCTAAAAAAGAAAGGCTATACAATCGCTCCATCTGAACAACAAACTGCATAACCATTAAAATAACGACATGGTACATTTACGTCCTTCAAAAAATTAGAATATGGTGGGCTTATTTTGTATGGCCTTTCACGAATATATTTTCATACAAAAAA
>NZ_JBYSYV010000064.1:0-1538 GCF_058783805.1 Peribacillus sp. FW305-BF15
TAAAACATACTAAGGTTAGTAGTGCGGACCAAGGCATTGGTCCACACTACTATTTTTTATATAGTAGAAATGAAGAATAGGTCGATCATGCCTTAGGATCTAGAATCCGTAATTAAAACGGACCTTCTTCATTTACCTTATTTGAATCAGGTTTTAGTATGTTGGATCCTAGAGATCGTGTATAAGAAATTAGAGTCGATAAGTGTAAGATGAGGGCTTCAATTTAAGAAAATTGTAGGAGGATAACATGAAACATGTAATTGCCTTTGACGTGAGTATGGGAAAGAGTTACATGGTCATTTATAATGGCTTGAAAAAATGTATTTATGAAGCTGAAATTAAACACACCAAACCTGAGTTTGAAAAGTTAAGAGCTCGGATTGATGAATTAATCGAAGGATATGAGGACCAACCTTATATTGTGTTCGAATCAACTGGTGTCTATTCTCGGCAATTGGAACGCTTTATGCGTGATAACTATTATTCCTACTGCCTTTTAAACCCTCTAGAGGCTAAAAAGCAATGTGATGCCTTAAGGATTCATAAAACTGATAAAAGTGATGCCCATCAATTGGCTTTAACTCACTTCTCTGTCTCCCGAAGGGAGACAAACGGGACAGACACCCTGTTTCAACAGTTGAAGTCACTTTCGAGATTTTACAGTGAGCTTGATGATGAATTATCGGTAACTCGTAGTCGCATGCATAAAGTCATTCAGTTGACCTTTCCTGAACTGGAAAAACTCTTCACCATTAAATCTGATTTATTTCTAAACATTGTCCAATTGTTTCCACATCCAGATTTTGTTCAGGGACTTTCAAAAACAATTATTAAAAATAAAATACGTGCCAATACAAATAAAAATATCTCGGGTGCGATGGCAGAAAAGAAAGCAATCGCACTAATTGAGGCGTCCCAGCAGTCCTATCCAGCTGTTTCTTCATCGGATGTTTTGTGCGAGCAACTACGGTCTTACGCTAGACGTTATCAAGAACTTCTCCAACAGAAGGAACAATGTATTAATGATATGGTCCAATTAGCAGAAAAACGCAGCGAATACAAGGTGATCTTGAGTTTTCCAGGCATTGGCCCCAATACAGCAGTTCGCTTAATAGCAGAAATCGGAGACATCCACCGTTTTGAGAATAACAAACAATTAAATGCTTATGCGGGTATTGACATACGCCGATTCCAATCAGGAAAAACCTATTTTAAGGACAAAATTAATAAGCGTGGTAATAAACACTTACGAAAACTGCTGTTCCTAATAATTCAGAACATGATTAAACAGAGACGTTACGGACGGAATCATATCGTTGAGTATTACGACAAATTAAAAACGCAACCCTATAACAAATGTCATAAAGTTGCGTCCATCGCCTGTGTGAATAAGCTTTTGAAGAACATCTTCTTTCTTATTTCACACAATATGAACTATGATTACGGGTTGGCCTCCAAATCATAGTTTTATAAATAATAACATAATCAAATGACCTAGTAAAAAAATCCAAGTTGGCTAGGTCTATTTTGTATGCATA
>NZ_JBYSYV010000065.1:0-1536 GCF_058783805.1 Peribacillus sp. FW305-BF15
AATAGAATCTATTATATCAGTAGCCAGGGTAGGACGTACGGGTGCGTGGGACTTGATCCCGTGAACTAAACTGTCCGCCCCCTACTTGTAGAAACATGTTTGAGGCTGGTTGGGACGTAGATCTCGTATAACAAGCGAAGCTATGACACTGCATGGAGGATTAGGGGTACTGGTTAGTAAGTAGAGGAGGGAAAAACAATGAATCCAGTTGTTGGTCTGGATGTGGCAAAAGGAGAGAGCCAAGTTCAGGCATTCTTAGATCAATCTAAACCGTATGGGAAGAGCTTTTCAATGAAGCATATCAAAGAGGAATTAGATCATTTTTTAGAATTTCTAAAAGATATTGAAGAGGTGACAGGGCAGATGCCTATGGTCATTTTAGAATCTACAGGGCATTACCATTCTCCCGTTATTCAATTCCTGGAGGAACAAGGGATTCTATATATCTTACTAAATCCGATTATTTCTTATCAGGCAAAGAAGACTAGTTTACGAAAGGTAAAAACAGACGCTATCGATGCGTACCAGTTGTGTGTTCTGTATTACAAAGAGGATTTTGAACCTCATAAAATTAGAGGAATTCAGCTATTAGACCTTCGGAATTTGTCCAGACAACAGGAAATCGTAACGAATATGTATGTGGAAGCTAAACTTCAGTTTCACACCATTTTAGATCAAGTGTTTCCTGAATACCGGAAGGTTTTTGGGGATCTATATTCGAAGGTTTCTTTATTGATGTTAAAGGAATATCCCACTTCAGAGGCGGTATTAACAGCCGGAGAAAGTAGACTAGCAGAGAGTGTTATAGAGTTTTGTTCTAGCCGATCGGGTGAATGGGCATGGGAAAAAGCAAAAAGAATAATGGATTCCGCATCTCGAAATCCATTTCAAAAAAGCGTGTATGAAAGTCACGTAATCAATCTTCGTATGTATATTGAGTTGCTTTTTCATTACCAGGGACACCTTTCTGATTTGGAAGATCGTATAGTGGCCCTGGCAAATGAAATGGAAGAATATAAGATCATCCAATCGATTCCCGGTATCGGAGAAAAAATCGCAGCCACGATTATCTCTGAAATTGGTGAAATCGATCGGTTTAATCACCCGAAAAAACTGGTTGCCTTCGCTGGAGTAGATCCAAGTGTTCACTCATCAGGTAAGTTTACGGCAACCATTAATCGTATTACCAAAAGGGGTTCGAGCAGACTACGTCATTCTCTGTATCTTGCCGTACTATGTGGCATAAGAAGTTCAAGGAACAAAAAGCTTAAAGCCTTCTATGATAAGAAAAAATCAGAAGGAAAACCGGCCAAAGTGTCAATCGTTGCCTGTATGAATAAGTTGCTTCATTGGATTTACGCTCTATTAAAGAGAAAAGAAACGTTCCTAGATTTAGCCTGATTAACGGTTTTGTGAAACAGAGAGAAATCCTTCCAAAAGGGTTTTGGAGGGCTATTTGGCATGGCCAAAAATAGTATATCATAAGGGAAATGAAAATTTTAGAGAAAGATATTGACATCCTATTAGCTGGTTTAG
>NZ_JBYSYV010000067.1:0-1402 GCF_058783805.1 Peribacillus sp. FW305-BF15
GTTAAGCTCTTCAGCGCCGATGGTAGTTGGGGGTTTCCCCCTGTGAGAGTAGGACGCCGCCAAGCCATTTAAAAAGACCAGCCATCCGGCTGGTCTTTTTTGAGGTCGTTATCTTCAGCACTTATTATTTAAACCTGTTATAGACCATAAAGAAAGTTATATGCAGGATAAATGGTAGGACATACTATTAATGCATCTGAATTTCTATAGTTATCCATATCAGTTTAAGACAAAGGGACAGAATTCTTCGTTTCTGTAGGGATATATGTTAAACTTAACATAGTTCTGAAACTGTCATTGGGGGAATAGCCGATGGATACCTCTGCTAAAGATGAAATGATTTTTTCGTTTGCTGAATGGTTGAGAGACCAAGGCAAATCAGCTAATACGATCAAAACGTATACTGGTGTCCTTTCACAGTTTTGTGACCAGACACAAAAGATATTGATGGAGATCCATTCTGAAGATGTTCAGGGTTATCTTGATAATTTAGAAAATTGCAAGAAAAGCCCAGGGACAATCGAAAAACACTATATCGCATTAAATGTCTTCTTTAAATTTTTAGGTAAACCGCAAGTGATGCTTTCAGTGGAACGTAAAGTTAAGGAGCACAAGCTTGAGGTACCTGAAACTTTAAGCCTCAATGAGCAGCAGATACTGTTAAGAGATATAGAAGCAGAAGGGAATCTAAGGAACATTGCCATCGTCTACCTTTTGTTACATACTGGAATTCGTGTCTCCGAATTATGTGACTTAAATGGCCGTGACGTCATAATGGAAACAGAGCGGAATTATATACTTGTCCGGAACGCAAAAGGTGAAATCGACAGATCCGTACCCCTTACGATATCGGCCATTCAACATGTACAAAATTATCTTTTTTCTTTAAAAGAAAAAGCAGATCCGTTATTCATCTCAAGCTATAATCAAAGGATCACTCCGAGGTCAGTTCAATATATATTGAAAAAATACAATGTGCATCCGCATAAACTGCGACATACTTTTTGTCAAAGGTTAGTGGATAATGGAATAGATATACAAACGATATCAAAGCTTGCCGGTCATAAAGATTTAAACGTAACGAAGCGTTATCTAAAAGAAAAATCGCTGGATCTGGCAAATGCGATAGATCAAACTTTCACGAAACACTAAAATAAAGAAATGAAAAAGGGAAGAGAGATCTTTCCTTTTTTTGTTTAAACAAACAGATTCCTTGGAAATGACGAATAGGACGTTTTGAAAGAAGAGGAATATAGTTCAGTCAAAAGGACCGAACATATTGATGCATTGTTGAATCAAAAAAGAGGGGATTCCTGAAATAAGGAATGGTATTATCCCCTTCAGGTAGACAGAGAAAAAAGAGAACATGGTAAAATGTTCTTAACTGTCAATCTGGAGGGGA
>NZ_JBYSYV010000068.1:0-1255 GCF_058783805.1 Peribacillus sp. FW305-BF15
AAAAGGCCCCTGATGAATTGAACTATATCCCGAATAATGGACACAGTAAAAAAAGTCCCTTATTCGGGGTTTTCTATGTCCTTTTTCTAGAACCCCGTTTATAATCATTTCAGATATAGGGCGGAGGAAATCAAAATGAGTAAGATTTATTTTAATGAATTTCAAATAAAGGAATTAGAGAATAATCCACATGTGAAACAGGTTTCAGATCGTTCGATTGCTTATCATCCAGACTTTAAGGTAAAGGCTATTAAAGAGAATCAAGCTGGTAAATCACCTACCCAAATCTTTATTGAACATGGCTTTGAGTTAGAGATGATTGGATCGGATAAACCAAAAGGCTGCTTAAAACGTTGGAGAAAAACGTTTGAACAATATGGCGAGGATGGCTTCTATACAGAGCGACGTGGGAAAGGAAGTCCAGGAAGACCAAAATCCAAGGAGTATTCGCAGGAAGATCAGTTAAAAAAGGCTGAAGCTCGTATTAAATATTTAGAGGCTGAACTTGAATTTCTAAAAAAGTTAGACGAACTCGAAAGGCAGGCTTCGAAGAAGAGAAAATGACAACGAGTGAAAAATTCACGTTAATTGAACAAATCATTCGCCAATATAATCTTACTAATATGGTCCGTTATTTTTGTGAAATGGCCGAAGTCAGTCGTAGTGGATATTATGCTTGGATACATCCTGAAAGGATTCGATTGACTCACGAGAAGAAAGATTCGCAGGATTATGAACTTATTAAGGAAGTATTTGAGGCCAAGAAGAAAAAAGCAGGTGCCCTCACCATCAAAATGATTTTAGAGAATAAGTATTTTGTCACGATGAACCATAAAAAGATTCGAAGGCTTATGCATAAGTTCAATCTTAAAGCCATAATTCGTCAAGCGAAACCTTATAAGAAATTAGCGAAAGCCACTCATGAGCATAAGGCCGTTCCAAACCACTTAAACAGGAATTTTAACCAAGGAGAACCGAGGAAAGTTTTCCTTACAGATATTACTTACGTTTATTATGGTTCTGGACAACCAGCTTATCTTTCTTGTGTCAAAGATGCTGTTACACGAGAAATCATCGCTTTTCACTTATCTAGAAGTCTCAAGATGGGGATTGTCTATCACACATTGGAGAAGCTCTCTGATTCCCTAAATGATCTGATTCATCCTGAAGCGATCATTCATTCAGACCAAGGCGTTCATTATACACACCCTGAGTTCCAGCGCCGAGTGAAAGAACTAGGGCTGAAACAATCCAT
>NZ_JBYSYV010000069.1:0-1096 GCF_058783805.1 Peribacillus sp. FW305-BF15
TGCACATAACCCTGTCAAGTAGACAATAAAAAAAGAGTATTTTTTAAGCTGCGGCCTTTTCTCGATATTCAATTGGGGAAAGGCCGTTGAATTTCTCTTGAAAGCGAGCCGTATTGTAAAACTCTATATACTCTTGAATAGCTAGATAAGCTTGCTCTGCTGTTTTTGGACATTTTAAATATAACTTTTCTGTTTTTAAATGTGAGAAGAAGCTTTCTATACACGCGTTGTCGTGACAATTGCCACGACGAGAGTGGCTTCCTCGAATGCCGAGTTCCTTCACCTGATTTTCATATGATTTCGTCGTATATTGGAATCCTTGATCTGAGTGCAGGAGAGCCCCCTTGCTAAACGGCTTGTCCCTTAGCTGGTTTAGCGTATTATGAACCAATTCAAGATCATTTCGTGTAGAAACTTCCCATGCAACAATTTCATTATTATACAAATCTAAAACGGCGGAAAGGTAGGCAAACGTGTCTCCAATCCGTACATAGGTTATATCTGTTACTAACTTATGAAACCTCATCTCTGCGTAGAATTCACGATTTAAGACATTATGAAATACAACTGACCCTCTTCGACCGTAGAAAGGGCGTTTCTTCCGAATGACTGATTGGACCCCCAACTCTCTCATTAATCGACGAACACGCTTGTGGTTTACAACGATTCCTTCTCTGGACAAAGCTCCAGTCATCCGTTTATATCCGTAGTAGGGGTGTAGCTTATGGATGGCTAAAATATGTTCCTTTATCCATAAATTTTTCTCAAGTCGCAAAGAACGAGCAGAATGTGTCTTCCGCCATTTGTAGTATCCAGCCTTTGAAACTTCAGCGATTTTTAATAGCCACGAAAGTGGGTACGTTTTCCTCAAACCATCGATTATTTGAAACCTTTCGGCTTTCAGGACCATTCCTTCCCATGTAGATTTGGATTGCGCTTTTTTAAATAATCCACCTGCGCTTTTAGATAGGTATTTTCCTCTTCGACACTAGAAAAATTCTTACGGTTCCATACACCACGTTGATCTTCAAAAGACTCGTTATTCTGCACTTTCTTCACCCAACTGGCTATCTGTGCATCACTTTTAATACCAAAA
>NZ_JBYSYV010000070.1:0-870 GCF_058783805.1 Peribacillus sp. FW305-BF15
CTCCTGTCATATGTATTGTTAATCTTTTTTTGAGGTGATTCTCCTATGGAAGCAATGATTGAACGGTGTGCTGGCTTAGATGTACACCAAGAAACAGTAGTAGCCTGTGTGTTATTTGGTCCATTAGATAAAAAGCCAAAAACCTCTATTGAAACTTTTTCAACTACAACAACGGGACTGTTGGCTTTAAGTGATTGGCTCGCTACCCTTCAGGTATCCGATGTTGTGATGGAAAGTACTGGAGTCTACTGGAAACCAATATGGAATATACTCGAAGATTCTTTTCACCTTGTTCTTGCCAATGCCAGACATGTCAAAAATGTTCCAGGGCGTAAAACTGATGTGAAAGATGCCGAATGGCTCGCCAAGCTTTTAAGATGCGGACTTATTGAAAGCAATTTTGTCCCACCAGAAAATATTCGTGATTTACGAGATCTTACTCGTTATCGAAAAAAATTGATTCATCATCGCACTTCAGAGCAGAATCGCATTCACAAAATTCTTCAAGATGCTAATATCAAGCTAACATCCGTATTATCAGACATTTTTGGTGTATCGGGACGCCGTATCCTTGAAGCGATTCTAAACGGCGAAAAAATAGAGACCGATGGTCTCCGAAAAATGGTGGATTGGCGAACAAAAGCAAGTATTACTGACATTGCAAATGCAATTAATGGTCGTATTCGCCGTCATCACCGTGATATGTTGCGTTACCATTGGGAGCATATGAGTTATTTAGAAAAAGCCATAAAAGAATTGGAAAAACAAATCGATCAACTCCTGTCCCCATATCGTAAGGAAGTAGAATTATTGGATGGTATACCTGGTGTGAACAAAGCTGCCGCAGCTACTTTTATTGCAGAGATGGGC
>NZ_JBYSYV010000071.1:0-743 GCF_058783805.1 Peribacillus sp. FW305-BF15
CTGATATAATAGATTCTATTAAAAAAAGGTCAACCAGTAAAAACTGGCTAACCTTATAATACGAACGCACCCGTTAGCTCATTAAGCAAAATAAATAATTATGCCTTCTCTTTGTTAAATTTACTTTTTGCTAATTCCTCCCAATCTTCAAAGGACAGCTTATCAGTAATATGTTTTAAAGCATTAGGAACTTCAACATAACACATCATTTCTAAACTGTTACCATCAGGGTCTTCAAAGTAAACGGAAGCATTTTCTGAATATGGTCTAATAAATGGCTCAATAGATTTTCTACCACCAAATGGCACGACTTTAACTTGAATAGAATCTAACCATTTTAAAGATTCTTTTAAATTTTCATATGAAACTCGAAAAGCAATATGTCGTAAGGAGGGATGGTATGGCGTTTGATACTCATTTCCCTCCCACAAACCTAACCAACTTTTTCCTTTTTCCATCCAAAAAAAAGCAGTTTCTTCATCACGCCATGCAAGTTCCAAACCCAGCTTTTTATAAAACTCCAATGAAACATCTAAATTTTTTACAGGCAAATGTGCTTCAAATATTCCTTCTATCAAGTTCTTAACCCCTCTACAATTATAAGTATATTACCAATATATAGATAAACAGATGTTTTATACAACTAATCTGCCCCGTTAGTTCCATATCGAGTAGGGGGAAAATAAGTTTATTTTCGCCCCTCTCACAACACCGTACGTACGGTTCGCGTATACGGCGTTTCA
>NZ_JBYSYV010000072.1:0-735 GCF_058783805.1 Peribacillus sp. FW305-BF15
AGTTGGGGGTTTCCCCCTGTGAGAGTAGGACGCCGCCAAGCCATTTAAAAAGATCAGCCATCGGCTGGTCTTTTTTTTTGTGTTCATAAGGTCATGGAAACAGCCATCTTTTTTCGCATACAGTGTCGCTTTCTTGCACACATAATTAAAGGCTGTTTAAATGGTCTTGTCGTTATTTGATTTCTCATCATATTGAATGTGATGATTTGGAGTATCCTGTAACGGTTTTATATGTCATCTTTAATTTCCATTGTAATGTCATCATAAGGTGTGTATCTATTTGAAGGTGCTGATTTCTTTTTATCAGCCGATAACAAACAAAGCATATTACAGTAATAACAAATGGACTATAAGCATATGCCATTTAATCACTCCTTAAAAGGATTGCTTACTACTTCATCTCACTATATCCCCTACTATCCCTTTGTTCAAAACAACGATCTTTACGAAAACAGCGCAAAAAATAAAAATCATTAAGTTTTTGCAAGGAAACCTTCAAATCTGTCCAACTAGTAAAAAAGGATCTTGAAGCATTCTTCACCTAACTTTAAGAAAAAGAATTATTTATTGTGAAATGTGTTGACTTAATGGTGGGAAAGGATTAATATAAATAAGCACCAACTAAGACAAACGCAAAAACATCATCGCTTTTGGCTGATTGCTGAAAGAAATAATAACTATTGACTTCTTACTATGAAAATGATAAGATGAAATGGTCGCTGAAAAACACAGCGA
>NZ_JBYSYV010000073.1:0-723 GCF_058783805.1 Peribacillus sp. FW305-BF15
ATAAAGAAGATTCAGGCCTTAAAGGAAGCAGCCAATCGCTCGATTGGCATTCGTCAGGGCGCCATGATGGCTAAAATGGAATTGAGAGCGTTAATTCAAAAGTATGAACTCATTCAAGCCAAGTTCGAAGAGCTTGATCAAACTCTGGATACACTGCTTCAAGATATTCCAGGCGTTGATCAAATGTTAGAGATAACAGGAATCGGACGCGATACAGTGGCGGGTTTCTTCGCTGAAGTAGGCGATTTGAGTGAATATAATCATCCTCGTCAAATAACCAAACTGGCAGGACTCAGCTTAAAAGAAAATACATCAGGTAAGCATAAAGGGAGGACCAAAATAACGAAACGTGGTCGTAAAAAATTACGAGCCTTATTATTTCGGGCATCTATGATTCTAGTAGCGAAGAACAAAGCCTTTAAAGCCTTACATCATTATTACACAACGAGACCTGACAATCCGTTGAAAAAGATGCAGTCTTTAATTGCTTTATGTAATAAGCTCATACGCATTCTCTTTTCTATCGGGAAAAAACAGTTTGTATTCCAGGAAGAGAAAATGTTAAAGGATATCCCCCATATGCATGCATTTATTCAAGAACCAATAGCAGCTTAATCAATATAAAACTGACTTTTGACAAATATATTTAGACAGATCAACAGACAAAATCAGCATGGGATTAGTTGGCAACGAAACTAATGTAAGGACATAGATCCTGTAGGG
>NZ_JBYSYV010000074.1:0-654 GCF_058783805.1 Peribacillus sp. FW305-BF15
AAAAAGACCTCTTGATAAGATGAATATGTCCTGAGCTGGCCAGCTAAAAGGGACAAAACATCTACTCGGAGGTCTTACTATGAATTATAACCAAAATCATAAAATAGCTCAAATTACACCTAAAACCTTAGTAATTGGTATTGATATTGCCAAACATCATCACGTGGCTAGAGCACAGGATTATCGTGGTATGGAGTTAGGATCTACTTGCTTTTTTGATAATACCCAAGAAGGGTTTAGCGCATTTATTAATTGGATTAATCAAATAAAAGAGTCATGTGAAATGGAGTCTGTCATTACTGGAATGGAGCCAACAGGTCATTATTGGCTTAATTTAGCTCATATCCTAAAGGAAAAACAGATTAAATTCGTAACGGTCAACCCTTTACACGTCAAGCATAGTAAGGAGTTAGACGATAACTCTCCAACAAAAAATGATGTTAAAGACGCAAAAGTCATTGCACAACTAGTTAAAGATGGTAGATACGCTGAACCAACAATACCACAAGGGGTTTTCGCGGAACTGCGTGTGGCTAAGAAATTACGCGATTTATTAAATGTAGACTTACAAATTGTGCAGGGACAAGTACACAACTGGATTGATCGATACTTTCCAGAGTTCTTTACCGTGTTTAAAAGTTGGGAAGGAAAGGC
>NZ_JBYSYV010000075.1:0-634 GCF_058783805.1 Peribacillus sp. FW305-BF15
CGGTTGATGGTCTTTGGATTGTGAGAAAACCCATATTTTTTTAACTCTTTTGTGATACGACGATAACCGTAACGTCCTTTATGTTCATGATAGATAGACTGAATAGTGGCTTTTACCTTCGAATACTTATCTTCTCGATTCAAGCGTTTTTCCCAATAATAGTACGTGCTACGTGGAATATCAGCGACTTTAATTAAGGCCACAACCTCATAAATGGACTTTAGTTCATAAATTACTTGCGCTTTGATTTGGGTTGTAATTTTTCCTGCATTTGAACTAAAGTATTTAACTTTTTTAAATAAGCATTCTCCATTTCTAGTTGTTTAATTCGTTCTTCAAGCTCTTTAACCGAACCTTCAATTTGTTTGGATGGATTGATATCTTTTTTCATGGATGGTCTCCCCTTTTTCTTAGAAATTAGGGCATCTAATCCATAGGCATTAACATTTATTCTCCACGTCCGAATGAGCGCTGGAGATGAAATATTAAACCTTGCGGCTGCGTCGTAAGAAGATATACCCGTTTCATTCATATAATTAAGTACATCCATTTTAAACTCCGTAGAATAACTTGTATAGGATTTCTTAAATCCATCGACTCCTTGAATTTGGTATAAACGAACCCATCCTTGAAT
>NZ_JBYSYV010000076.1:0-584 GCF_058783805.1 Peribacillus sp. FW305-BF15
CGCATACCATGCTTTTCTTTTGCATCTGCGAATACACGCTCAATCGTTTCTTTGCGTTTCGCATATATAGGTTTTACCTCTTGATGGAGGTAGCTTATAATCGCTGGTGTTTTATAAGCTGCATCTGCGGCAACTGCTTCTGGTTTTCTAACTTTCTAAATCACTTGCTCAACATGTGGCTCCAAAATATGACTGTCATGTGTATTACCAGGTGTTACAATCGTTCCCAGTACAAAACCGTTGCGGTCTGCGGCCGCATGGAATGAATAGGCAAACTGTTTTGTTACAGGTCTGTATCTTTAAAGCGTCGTTCAAATTTTTCCCGAACTTGGAGTAGGAGGTACTTTATCATGGAAACCATAGCCTAAGAACCAACAGTAAGCCATATTTGTTTCAACTTCTTCAATCGTTTTACGCATGGAACGAATACCGAAGGTTTATTGAATGAATGTCAGTTTAACTAAAATAACTGGATCAATACTTGGGCGTCCTACCTCTGATTTCATGTCTATCACCAAATCATAAATGAAAGTGAAGTCAATGGAAGCCTCCATTTTACGAACCAAATGATTCGCCGGCACCAG
>NZ_JBYSYV010000077.1:0-558 GCF_058783805.1 Peribacillus sp. FW305-BF15
AGCCCGGTACAATACCGAGCTCATGCCCAACAGGCTGCCTAACGATATAACCTGTCTAACTTTAGGGGGTCAGTTCAACATTAAGGAATCGACTTTGTTAGTTTTTCTTAATGAAGAATTACACCTTTTTCTTGAATAATGATGAAAGTACACACAAACCAAAACTCATCTTAAGGAGAAAGCTCTATGAATTTTAAAATGCAAAACAAACAAAATCAACTAATTGAAAGAATCACGAATCGTCATCTTGATGTAGGAATTGATATTGCACAACAATTTCATGTTGCTTGAGCTGTTAACTATCGAGGAATTTGGTCGGTCATCCTCTAACCTTTGAAAATAACGATGAGGGGTTTACTAAATTTCTAAGTTCGATCAAAGAACTTAAACGAATAAACCGTTTAGACACCGCCATCGTGGGAATTCATTACTGGCTGAATCTATCATAATGAACAAAAACGGTAATCTGCCCCGATAGTTGCATAATCGAGTAGGGGGAAAATAAGTTTATTTTCGCCCCTCTCACAACACCGTACGTACGGTTCGCGTATACGGCGT
>NZ_JBYSYV010000078.1:0-536 GCF_058783805.1 Peribacillus sp. FW305-BF15
TGATATGACTATGAAATCCTAAGAATTCTAGAGCAATCGTGAGATTGTGTTTAGTTTATTGAGGGAGGATAGTTCAATAAGAGTTACAATTTAAAGGAGAATTTTTACTTGCTTTGATATTTTATAGGAGGTTTTTTCTCTTGAAGAAAACAAATATTTCTTTGATTACATTTGCCGTAATCATTACAGTTTTAAATCACTTTGTTTCTCCAATTTTCTTCGATGTAGGACCTGATAGTTCAGGGACTGGCATATCAATACTTTTATTAGCTATTGCACTATTAAATCATCTTAGGGAAAAATAATAATTGTCCTAATAGGTGCTTGAAATAAAACTCTAAACTGATATTAAGTATTTTACCATAAAATGCAAGTTGTTGGTTTTTTATCCTGAGAGCAACAATTTAGAAAACAGCCTAACAAAAAAAGACTTTCTACATTGTTTAAATGTAGGAAGTCTCAGACTGTAGACAAACTCGATGAAAATCGAGTTTGTCTACATTTTTTTTGGCTTGTACAAATTTGGACGTTGATTT
>NZ_JBYSYV010000079.1:0-526 GCF_058783805.1 Peribacillus sp. FW305-BF15
GAGAAAATGAATCAAAAATGGGTAACAGACGTAACGGAATTTCATTTATTTGGGGAGAAACGTTACCTATCCCCTATCCTTGATTTATGTAATGGTGAAATTATTGCCTACAAAGTGATGAAACGCCCTGTTTATAAACTTGTTGGAGATATGTTAGATGAGGCGATTAAACACCTAAAACCAGAAGATACGGTCATCCTCCATTCGGATCAAGGGTGGCATTATCAAATGAAGAAGTATCAAAAAACCTTAAAAGATTCCCGCATTATACAAAGCATGTCCCGTAAGGGAAATTGTTTAGATAACGCAGTCATTGAAAACTTTTTTGGCTTGTTAAAGTCTGAATTGCTTTATCTCCAAGAGTTTGAAAGTATGGAGCACTTTGAAAAGGAATTAGATGATTATATTCATTACTATAACCACAAACGAATGAAGGTAAAATTAAAAGACCTGAGTCCGATAGAATACCGAACTCAGGTCTTAGAAGCTGCTTAAATTATATGTCTAACTTTATTGGGTCAGATCA